>JASLKK010000009.1 GCA_030747595.1 Acidimicrobiales bacterium
GAACGCGGCGTCCAGCACGCGGTGCTGGAACTCCGGATCGCCTGGCTTGCCGAGCGGTCGCCCAAGTGGGAAGTCACACCACAGACCGCGGGGCGGGGCCGAGCTCTCGATCTGCTTGCGGATCGATCCGAGGGCGACGGTGGCGATCCCCTCAGCCTCGAAAACGTGGGCGAGCGTACTCACGGTACGCGTGCACAGCGGTCAAACCGGGGTAAGCAGAACGACGTCGACGCCCTGATCGCGCAGGAACTTGGCGCCAGCCGGCCCGGAGTCCATGCGGATTGCCGACAGGTCGAACTGGTTGCCGGCGTAGGCCAGATGCTGATCGGCCACGCGGCGGATCACGCCGCGCTCGGCCAATTCGTCGAGTCGGTCCACCGGTAACACGGTGTTCATGTCGTAGGCGAATCCCGACCCGTCGAAGTTGGGACTCCAGTGGCCGGTCACGTAGTCGCGTCGGCTGTCGTCGAGGACGCGGTAACCCGTATCCATGACCTCGAAGTCGTCCTGGTCTGGATGATGCAGCGACGCGGTCGTCACGATCGCGACCGTCGCATCAGCGAGCGGTGGTGGTGTGGTGAACGCCGTCGTCTCGAAACTCTCACCGGGGAGCGCTTCGGTAAGCGCCTTGATGTCGGAGTCAGCCATGAGGGTGAAACTATTACTAGAGGCCATGACCACTCCAATCGAACAGGCTGCCGTTATCGGTAGATGGCTCTGCTGACCTGAAGCCCTTAGATGGCTTGTCGCGTTCCCTAGGACCTGCTGGACTCGACATCGTCCGAGCAAACAGCACACTCATCAGAGAGAAAGCAGGCAGAGCATGCTCTTCCATATCACCCACCACCACGACGAGCACACGTGCCCGGCTAAAGACGACGCCACCATGGCGGTCACTTTCGGCGCGGTAATGGACACCCTGACCGAGCACGTCAACGAGGTGGTGGGCGCCTGGGTAGATCCGCCGGGCCACGATTTCTTCTTCGTGGTCGACGCCGATGACGCCGCCCAGGTCTTTCAGGGCATGTTTCCGATTATCGATGCCGGTACGGCACAGGTCCGACCGGTCGGCGACTTCGCGGCCATGCTCAAGGCCCGGGCCGAGGCGAACGCCTGAGGAAACCTCGACGGAAACCTCGACGAATCTCTTTCGAGCCGGCGGTCAAGGCCCTCACTGTGGGCGGCTATTTCGCAGCGTTTGGCCGCCCCCTCCGGAAGAAGGGGCTTAGGCCTCTATTTCCTGTGGACTGTTCAACACGCCGGCACGGGCCCTTCGGAGGTTCTGGTGGCGACCCCCCCCACGTAAAGGCGAGCAGGTAGTCCGTCAACCATGATCACCTCGGTTCGTATGAGGCTGGGACGACCCATCTCGACTCCCTGAGATGCTACGACTATCGGGCTGCCCGTACCGGTTCCGGCCAGGTTGTTACGTACGAGATAGCAGGCCAGGGCCCGATTGGTGGTACCTGTGGCCGGAGCCTCAGGAGTTCCGACAGCCGGGCAGAAGTCGCGGCACCGAATGGTCACCCCGGGGTCGCTGGTCTCGGTGGTGAACACAGCAAGCGTGTCCGCTCCGATGCGGCGGCACAGATCCGTGACGGCCTCATAGTCCGGGCAAATCCCCACGATGGTGGCTAGTCGGTCAACTCGGACCACCAGATGTGTGAAATCGGAACTCGCTACTTCCAGACCCAACGGCCCGATGATCGCCCCGGTTTCAATGCCCAATAGTGATGCCACTTCGGCTACCCCAACCGGGCAGGGGGCGGCAACGGTTGGTTCCAGCGTCAGTATGACTTCCGGTCGCCCGCTGGCCCTTATCGCCACATCAACTGTCGCCGTACCTCCCGGCGTCCGGAGTGTCCACGACACCGCTCCTGGGTCCGTTCCCAGTCGGTTCTCTTCGACTAGCCAGGTGAAGAGAGCGATAGTCCCATGACCGCACATTGGGTACTCGGTGAGCGTTGAGAAAAATCTGACATTGACGACTCCTGCACTCAGACCAGTTACGAAACAGGTAGCCGGCGCCCCTACCTGAGTCGCTATCTGCTGCATCCGTTCAGCACTCAATCCCGAAGCAGCCCCGACCACGCCGGCGACGCTGCCGCCGCCCGCCACCTCCGAGAAGGCGTCGTAGAGAGTCAGCGTCCGGTCAGATTCGGTCATGCCATGGCTTTGCTTGCTCGAGTTCACGGGCCAGACGTAGAACCGTGGTCTCAGAACCAACCGCTGCGCCGAACTGGACTCCAATTGGTAGGCCGTCACCGGACCACCCGAGGGGCACTGAGGCCGCCGGACCACCGGTCACGTTGAACAGCGGGGTGAAAGGGATTGCATCGAGGAGGTGCTGGAAATAACTGTCCCAATCGTCGGTCTGCATGTCGAGCTGCCCAAGAGGCATTGGCGGCTCGGCCAGCGTCGGAGTTAGCAGCAGGTCGAATCGTTCGAAGAACTCCTCCATGGCGTGCGCCACCCGCTGTGCGTGGCGTAGCGCCGCCTCGTAGGCGACACCGTCATGTCGTGCGCCAGCCTCGAAGCAGGCCACCGTGATCGGCTCTAGTAGTCCTTCCGTCACGGCGGCTGGCTGATCGGCCAGCACCGCCTGGACTACCTGTCGGATATTCGTGGTGAATACCACGTCGAGCGCGTGACGGAGTGCTCCTCCCTCAACAGGTGGTCGCACTTCCTCGACCAGGCAGCCCACTGACTCACAAAGGATCGCTGCTTCGGCGGCTACTCGTGCGCATTCTTCCGACACGGCTTCGCCAGCCAGGCCGTCGGTCCACAGCGCCACGCGGAGGTCTGGCATATCCCGGACTAGCGCATCGATGAAGGGCCCCGCTGATTCACGAAATTCATTGACCCGACCGGGCAGGGGTCCCGCAGTGGCGTCAAGCAACACCGCTGAGTCACGGACACTATGGGTCACGGCATGGCCGGCACTCAGCCCGCCAAGACCCTCGGGTTGGTCGTTGCCGAGCGGCACCCGCGATCGCGAGGGCTTGAGCCCGAACAACCCACAGTTGGAGGCCGGAATTCGAATCGACCCTCCGGAGTCGGTGGCATGTGCAGCGGGTACTACGCCGGTTGCCACGGCGACAGCCGAACCGCCGCTCGAACCACCGGCGCTGCGGGTCGGGTCGAAAGGGTTGGGGGTGACTCCGAACAGTGCCGGTGCTGTGCATACGTTTAGGCCGAACTCCGGGGTGTTTGTCTTCCCGAGGAGGATCAGGCCGGCGGTCCGCAGGCGTTCGATCAGCACGGCATCGCGGTCGGGAACGAAGTTCGCAAGGGCCCGACTTCCGTTCGTAGCCGGCATGCCCCGAACCCAGGTGTTGAGGTCCTTGACGAGGTACGGCACGCCGGTCAGCGGGCCAGTTGGCAGGAGGGCACCGACATTGCGGTGGGCGTCGTCGAAGCAGGTGGTGACCACGCCGTGCAGCGGCCGTTCTGCCGCTTCGATCCTGGCCATGCTCTCCTGCAGAACCTCGGCTGCCGTTACCTCACCGGTAGCTACCAGCGCTGCGAGTCCCACGGCGTCGCGGCCGGTGTACTCCTCGGCGCTCAGCACTATTGGTCCTCAGTCAAGAGCGGATGCCACTAGTGGTCCTCAGTCCAAAGCGGATACGAAGACAGGGCTTTGACTCCGCCAGCAGTCACCTGAACCATCTGCTCGAGCTTCACGCCTTGTGTGCCTCCCAGTCGGCCCACATAGCTCTCTACGGCCAGCACGACCCCGTCCTCGAGTTCGCCGTCGTAGCCGCAGCGGACCCAGTCGTCGGGATATGGGATCTTTGGGTACTCGTCGCACATTCCCACACCGTGGAAGGCACAGACGTAGCGTTGGGCGACGACGTCGTCGGGTTGGCGAAGCACAGCCTGGGACAACTCCCGGAACGAGGCTCCAACATGTAGCAGGGCCGTGTTGTGTTCGATCTCGGCTCGGGCCAGTTCGTACAGGTCGCTCTGTTCGGCGGTGGGGGGCACGCCTCCACATAGAAATGTCCGGGAGATATCGGCGCAGTAGCCGAACGGTCCAATCATGTCTGTGTCGAACGGGACCAGATCGCCGACTCCGATGGCCCGGTCAGTGGCCTCCTGGTACCACGGGTTGGTGCGGGGGCCGGAGCACAGCATCCGCCCATCGATCCAGTCGCCGTCGTGGGCGATATTGACCTGGTGGAGGATGGACCACAGTTGGTTCTCGCTGATGCCGGGCACCAGGGCACCCTCCATTGCCGCCATACCGTGCTCGGCTACGTCAATCGAGTAGCGAAGGGCATCGAGTTCTAGTGGTGACTTGCGGCTCCGAGCCAACTCGACTGCAGGGTCGGCGTCGACGACACGCAGGTTGGCGTCAGTCAGAGCCACATGTCCGCTGGGTGACGTGCGTTCCAGGCCGATCGTGGCCGTTGCCGGCAATCCGACCTCGGAAAGATAGGCGGCAACGTCGCCGGCGAACCCAGCTGCCACCGCTGAGAGGTCCATTCCGGCATCAAAGGCGGTAACCGAGTGAGCCGGCCGAGCGTCATCGATGGTGCCGGTCGGACCGGAATAGCCGCCGTAGAGCACCAGCGGGCCGACGACAGGAACAATCAGGTAGGTCGAAGGGATGTGGCTCTGGAACAGTGGAAAGCCCCGGTAGTCGGCGGCGTACCGGAGGCTCACCGGGTTGGTCAGCACACACACGTCAAGACCGCATTCAGCCATGGTTTCCTGGAGCCGGGTGAGTCGACTGGCACGCAGTGCGTCTAGGTCCAGGGGCGGTGGTTGCAGGAATTCGGGCACGGCGCGGACTGTAGACCCTGACGGCCCCTGGAGAGCGAGCGGTGGAGAGTTCCCGCAGGTGCACAGGCCTGTCAGTAGGGAATACGCCGGTCCATCGGTGAGCGAATCGAAGTACCTCTGGAAGCCGTGAGCGTCTAGGTCCCTTTCCGACGCCGCACGTATAGTGAGATTCGCTTCCGCCAGCCAATTGGGGACGTACCGGCATGACGTACGCAGGAAACCGACGGATCATCGACGTCGACAGCCACCTCTTCGAACTCGACGACTTTCTTCACGCGGTCGCGACTGACGAGGAAGCCGCCTTCATCCGACCGATGGAGGCACAGACCGAACTGCCGGTCTCACTGGAGGCCATCAACCGGGGTCGTGAGCACCTTGATCGCCGGAATGCTGATCCTGAGTTGATGACCAAGTTCGAAGCGGGGATGTTCGACATAAGCCGTAGTCCTTGGTCCCGCCTCGGTGCGTTCGATCCGGCTGAACGGTCCCACGCGCTCGACGTACTCGGCTTCGAGCGTCAGATCGTGCTCGGCACGTTCTCGTTCCACCAAATTGCTCATGAGGAAAACGCAAAAGCGCTCGAAATCGGTGCCCGTGTCCATAATCGCGCAATGGGCCGTTTCTGTTCCCACGATGAACGGTTGCTCGCGGGAGGGTACGTGCCGCTCTCACTCGGCCCAGACGTGGCCGGCGGACTCCTCGATGAGGCTTTCGCCGATGGTTGCTACACGGTAATGGTGGACACGAACGAGGCTGATCCAACAGCGCGCTCGTTCACACATCCCGACTTCGATCCGGTTTGGGCTCGCTTCGCTCAACGGGACGTACCTCTCCTGGTGCACATCGCGGTTAACGGTCGCTACGAGCCCGTCACGCCGAGTTTCAAAAACAACGGGCGCGGTTCGACGGCCGCGGGCGGTGATGCCCCGGATTCGAACCTGGGTCTCGTCGCGATGAACAACTCGGCCGAGCTGTTCCTTTCGGCGATGATCCTCGACGAGGTCTTCGAACGTCACGACGGCCTGCGGTGCCTCTCGCTCGAACATGGGGCGTCGTGGGTGCCGGGCTGGCTCCACAAACTTGACTTCGTGGAGCGCTCGACCTGGGCTGTCGCTCCTCGAAGCCGGAGGGCTTCCGACGTTGCCCGAGAGCGCGTCCGTTTTGCACCGTTTGCTGGCGAGCCGGTCGGCTGGCTCATCGAACAGCTTGGCCCCGACATGCTCTGCTTCGCGTCCGACTACCCCCACCCCGAGGGATCGAGGGATCCGATCCGGAAGTTCGAGGCGACCATGGACGGGGTTGACCCGGCGGCGCTCGAAGCCTTCTACGCCGGCAACGTGGAGCGGTTCCTCGGCACCGCGCCGACCCCGGTCTGAGCGAGCAAGCACCCCACCGCTCCCGGTGGGTCAGGAAGCACGTGGTGTCGATGGCTGAGCAAGAGGGACATCGCCAACGGGCACACTGGAGACCGTGAACCGAACAACCGTCGTGCACAACCAGGTCGACGAATACGACGTCTACATCGGACGCGCGGTCCCCGAACACGGTATTGACGACAGCAAATGGGGAAACCCATTCGTTATGGCCAATGACAGCGACGCTGAACGCGAGCGTGCAATCAATGCCTACCGGGAATGGGTGGTCGCTCAGCCAGAGCTGATGAGTTCACTAGAAGAGCTCCGGAGCAAAAGACTGGGTTGTTGGTGTGCGCCAAAGGCATGCCATGGCGACGTGCTGATCGAACTCCTGGACAAGGCCTAGTCGGTCATTCAAACCCGGGGTGGTCAATCGCCGCCAGAGCCTGGAACACCCGCGCCGTGTCGCCCTCGACCAACAAATCGCCTGAGTCCACAGCGCCACGAATGTCGCCAGACCCCGTCAAAATCTGATCCCAGACCTTCCTGGACCCCGTAAGCACAGCTTCGGCATCAAGTCCATCCGTTGGGCAGGCGATGTGGTTGCGAAAGTGGATGCCCGTACGTTCACCGTCGAGTACCACAGCCAGGTGAAGATCGACACCAGCAAGCCGATCGGGCTCAACGAGAACCCGGATCACAGATACTGCTGCGTCCAGCGACCACCGTCCTACCTGTCGCCGACTGAATCGATGCGTTCTCAGCCTCGACATGTCGATGGTGCCATCGAGGTCGAGAGCCCTAGTGAGACACCAGTTGCGAACATTTGCGGAGGTCGTGCGCCTGGCCGCGGTACGGAGGGCATCAGCAAGGAGCCGTTGGTCTTGTTGCGTCGATCCTGGACGACGCGCGAGACGGCCGGCAAGTGACAGAGCCCAACGGCAATCGTTGTCGCTTCCAGCGAGTGCCTCGACGCAGAGCGTTCTCACCTTCTCGTCGCCGCCCATGGCTGAGATCGTTCGCTCTGCTTCATCGGATGAATCCAGTGGAAGCAGGCCTACCGGATCGCCGTCGAAGAATCCGAAGAGGCCGGTCCGGATTTGGCGGACGTGGTGTTCAACTAGGCCGTAATGCTGTTGGGTCAACCAGTCCTTGTCGTACATCGTTGGCAAATGGATGCGGTGCGCGAGTTCTGGACCCGTTGCTCCGCGGTTTGTCCAGCGGACGGTCTGGTCCCATAAAAACTGGATTGAGTCGCGATAGGCGGTGACCCTTCGCGCTATTTCTTCCTTGCCCGACAAGGGGGGGCCGTGGGTTGCCACGAGGTGGTCGGCGTTGAGGGAACGGAGGTGGTCAAGCCCGTCAAGGAGCACCCGTGGATCCCGGTATTCCTCCCCTCGGATAGCAAATACGTTGAAAAGCGCTGGCCACACCAGGTTGTGAATCGCCACATCGAGGTTGGGGAACCAGAGGGTGACCGAGTCGTCGGCATCGGAAGGCGCAGGCGTCACCTCCATCTCCAGCCCAGCGAGGTCTACCGTGACCTGCTCCGAGAAGGTTTGGTCGGCTGCCACGTAGCCGGGCGTCGACGGTGCGTGATGTGGCATTCGGTAGGCGAGTCCCAACCCCACATTGACGAGCCCATCAGGTCCCTCATCAGGTAGTTGGATGCCGAACTGCTCGACAAGCCCGCGACTGTAGGCAGGAGCGATCTCCATAGCGGCCCGTTCAAGGTTCTGAGCGATGCGCTCGTGCCCCCAGATAGCAGTGACTGGTTCCTGCTCCGTGAGCGCCACTGTCCCGTTGACGTAGTGAAAATGTGTGTAGACAACCGCAACCACTGGCTCTGTCGTGACTCGGCGAAGTTGATCCAAGGCACTCCGCATCTCCTCCACCGATTCGCCGGTGTCGATCGCGATGATGCCTTTAGGGCCGCGGAGGAATGTCTGGTTTGACAGACCGTTTCCTACGAGGCACCAAACTCCGTCACGCACCTCGTACATGTTGGGGGCTAGGCGCTTCGTGTGCTCGTGTAGCGATCGGTCGGCAAGTCGGCCCTGTGCGTCGGCCACGACGCGGGAGTCATCATCGGCAAGCGTGTTCGAGTCCCCCATACACGGATCCTAAGTCGGGCAGCAATCTGGCAGAACGGCTTGGCAATGGAAGGAGTCAGGAACCTGGGGCTAGACGGCGTTGACCAGGGTCATTCAAGTTCCACCTCGGTGGTCCCGGTCACGCCGACTCCAGAGTCGACGTCAGCTGGTCGCGTAGGAGGTCGAGCTCGTCGTCGACGGCCAGGTCACCGACCCGGTTGGTGGTCTCGTTGGCGTCGGTGACGAGGTTGAACAGTTCGCTCACTTCGCCGGTGTCGGCGTTGATGGTGGCCCGCCAGTTCCCGTTGCTGATGGCGTGCCAGGTCGGCAGTCCGGGGCGTATCCGGATCATGCTCACGACGTTGTCGCGGGTCGCCCCGTCGGCGCCGGTCACGAGGGGCACCAACGACTGGGACGGCGCCCCGTCGAGGCCCGGCGCAGCGCCGGCATCGAGCAGGGTGGCGGCGACGTCGAAGGCCTGGACCGGCGCTGTTTCGACCCGGCCTGTGGTTCCCGCGGGGGGACGCACGATGAGCGGCACCCGGACCGAGGACCGGTAGAAGTTCATCTTGGCCATGAGCCCGTGGTCGCCGAGCATCTCACCGTGGTCGGCCGAATAGACGATCCACGTGTTGTCGAGCTGGTCATGCTGCTCCAACTGGGCGAGTAGGTCACCGATGCGCTGATCGATCAGGGACAGCATCGCGTAGTACTGGCGGGCGCCGGCCAACACGAAGTCGTCGGTTAGCAGCTCGCTGTGTGAGTGTTTGCGGAGCCCGTTCAGGTGGGTGGCCCATTCGTCTGTCGCCGGTGTCGGCTCGGACCGGGCGGTGCGCTCGATGTCGGCGTCGGCGTAGTGGTCGGCCCAGATCGGGTCGCCCATGAGCGGTACATGGGGCTGCACGAACGACAGTTGCAGGAACCATGGTCGGTCGCTCGGTTGGCGGCCCATCCACTGTTGCGCTTCGTCGGCCAGGAAGCAGGTGAGGTCGAGTTCCTGGGGCAGGGGAGAGGTGACGCCGTTCCAGTGGCGGTCCCCGCCCCGGAAGTTGGCGCTGACCACCTCCCGGTACGCGTCGAGGGCGTCGTGTTCCTGCAGGAACCGCATGTAGGGCGTCTCCCACTCGCCGACGTGGACGTAGCGGTCGAACTCCTCGACGACGTGGTCGAACCCGAAGCTGCCGATCCACTGGTCGGTCGGCGCTGGCGTTCCCGGCTCGACCATCATTGGCCATGACGCGAAGTGCGTCTTGCCGATCGACGCCGTGGTGTAGCCGGCCTGTTGCAGACGACGGGGGAAGGTGTCCCATTCGGGTCGGTAGTCGCCGGCGAAGTTGCCGAGCACCCCGTGGTCGTTGGGGTAGCGGCCGGTCAGTAGCGAAGCTCGGGCCGGTTGACAGATCGGGCTTTCGGTCCAGGCCTGGTCAAAGCGGACGCCCTCTGAGGCCAATCGGTCCAGATGGGGGGTGATGACGATGTCGTTACCGGCGCAACCCATGACGTCGGCGCGGTGCTGGTCGGCGTAGATGAAGAGAAGGTTGGGCTGTCGGTCGCTCACTGGATCACACCCTCGCACGGGTGTCACCCGATTGCTATTAGTGCAACAGCGAGGCTTGAACCGCCGAGTCCTAACGCCTGCCACCACCACATTCTCTGTCCTCGTATCGCAACACCAAGGAGTACGGCCACCGCCGCGTACTGCGAGCCCGCGACGCTCACCACGGCGAGGCTCCCTCCCCTGAGGGCAAGAACGAAGAGGACCACCGCTGCGATCCCAAATATTCCAGCTACGAAAGAAACGATGAAGGCGCTTCGCTCATTTGGGAAGATCCGGGGCCCGGTAGCCCGAGCAACCGAAATCGCGACAAGAAAAGCCACGGTTCGTTGAATTAAGAGTGGTGAAGCGCCGGCGTCGTGTCCGATATAACTGAGCAGGATCAACAAGATGCCGAGAACAACCCCGGCCAGGCTTGCAATAAGGAGGCTGGCCGACCCGTTATCCGAATTTCCACGTTCGTAGGACGACAACGCAATGGCGATGAGGCCCAACATGAGGCCGACTGAGGTGATCGTCGACGGTGAAGTTCCTAATACGAGAACGTCCCACAAGGCCGGTACGCCAGACATCACTACCGCTGCGGTTGGCGCAGCGGAACGCAAAGAGCCACGGGAGTACGCGACGAACAGCAGCAGAATGCCAACACCGTTAGCGGCCCCGGCGAGGGCGCCGTTCACTAGGTCGGAGGTTGTGGGATTGGCAGACCAGAACACGGCGGCAACCGCCATTGCGACAACGCCGGCGAGCAGCACCGTCGAAGTGACTTCGCTGGCACGCGCCTTCTTGGTGACGTCGGACGCGAAGAAGTCACTCAACCCAATTGAGAATGTCGAGAGCACCGCGTAGATCACCGACATGAGACGGCAGTATGCATTGTGGCCCGCAGCGTTATGTTTTTTCGGCTCGGCACTTTGGGAGTTGAACGGACTCAGCGTGACTGGCAACGACAAGCCGTAGATCTCCACCTCTGTGGCCTATACGAAGGTCCCGCGCGACCACACGGTTCCTGAATCGGGTCTTTGATGCCCCACACGACGATTGATCGTCAGCGCGTGTGGGACAGATTTCGTCTGGGCCGATCGAGACCATGAGGATCACGCACCACTACGTCGCCTGCGAGCCATCAGGTTGTCCAGCCGGTGATCGAACGCGGCCACGCCGTAGAGGGCGGCTCCTGCCATCGTGAGGCCTCCAACCACGTCGAGTGGCCAGTGCTCCAGATGGCTCACCCTTGTCCAGGAGGTCACCACGGTGAGTGTCACGCCTACTACAGCGACCCACGTGGCCGTCGCTGTCGATCCGTGCCGACGAGCCAGAATCGCCAACGTGCCGGAGATGAGCGCCACGAAGACCACGTGCCCACTGGGGTAGCCGCCATTGCCGTAGGCGTAACTGCTCCAGGATCCTGACGCGGTCGGGCGGGGTCGCTGTACGAGGTCACCCACGCGAGTAAGGCCGGTAAGGGCGCCTGCCAGTCCGAGCACCGCAATGGCCCGCAGCCCCCAGCGCCACCAGACGAACAGGCAGGTGGCGGCGAACATGGTCGGTGCTGCCAGATCGTTGAATAACGGCTCGAGTACGTCGCCGATTCGATCTACCGGTCCGGGCGAGTTGCGGTGGATCCAGAGGGTCACCCCGGTTTCACCGGCGAACGGTCCGTTGCCACGTGCTGCGAACGTCGAGGCGACCGACGCGGAGACAAGCGCTACCGGTGCCCATCGCCTCGAACCCATGTCGCCCTCCCGCCATTACCGGAACTATTGGAGCCGGTCGAACGGTTGGAGAATAGGCCGGTGGGCCCGACCGTGGAACGGATGTCGGGTCGCATGCAGGTCTCTCGCCGGGTGCTGTTTCAGGACTCCGAGCTGGAGCTCGCGTTCTTCTGGCTACGCGGACACGGAGTTAGTTGACGGGGTCGTCACATGGGTCCACGTCGTAGAGCGGATTTGCCCGCCAGAGTCCCTTCTCCCAACCGGGAAAGATGTTCAGGCCTGCATCGGCGAGGACGGCTTCAGTGGTGCTCCGTGCTGCCAGAGCAGCGCCCTCCCGGCAGAGGTGCACACCGTCAATCTTTCGAATCGGCCATGGCTCGCCGGACCGGTCAATCTCGTCTATGTACTGGCCCTCGTTGTCGGTGAAGCTGGGCGTGAGGTCGATAATCGACAACCGATCATCGCCTGCGGCCACTTCTAGGAGCAGGCGCGTAAGGCGGGCGGGTCCGTCTGATTCGGGTGAAGGAAGCATTGTCAGCCAGTAAACATGTGCGCCGTCGGCCGATAGCACGTCGACCGCCATCCGGACGAGGAAGGCGAACGAATCCTCCCAGTCGGGATCCTCTGGTTTCGGAATGCGGTCATCGCTGCCCCAGACGTCGCTGACGTCCCAGATCCCGGTCTGGACGATGACCGCCTCGGGCCGGACCTCATCGAGGAACGGGAGCCAAATCTCCCACCACTGGTAGACGGGCCACCGACTGAGGCCGAACCCGACCTGGGTCCGGTTGGCCGAAACGACCCGGCCTGTGCGTTGGAGTGCGGCGGTGAGGGCGGGTTCGATCTCGTAGGTGACGCTGTCGCCCACCACCATGACCCGGAGGGGGTCCTCGGAAGTCGGTGAACGCAGAAGCAGAGTCTCCTTCGGGGGGACGGAGATGCCGCTCCCGGAGATTGTCGTGGTCGCCGGAGTCGTGGTCGCTGGAGTCGTGGTCGCTGGAGTCGTGGTCGCTGGAGTCGTGGTCGCCGGAGTGGTGGTTGACGGAGTGGTGGTAGCCGTAGGACGGGCTGCCACCTGGCGGACCCGATCAGACAAGGCATCGACTCGGGTCTGAAGCTCGACGACATCTGCTTTCATTCCGTCGAGGTCGACGGGGGTGGCACAGCTCACGCCGCTGATCACGACCGCAAAAACCAGGGTGGCCACAAGGGCTGGTCGACGACGGATCACGTCCGTGTCTCGGGGGTTGAAGGTTGGCGCAAGCCCTGCTCCGTGATCGTGTCCGATGTGAACCCAGGCGGACGTTATTGCCTGAGCCACCTACCATCCGGCGGGTGAAACACGAACCCGTTCATCCAGCACCTTCCGATGCCGACCAACGGGCGGCCGTCCCGGTCGTCGTCTGTTACCCGCCGGAGACCATCCCGCCGTTGGATTCCGACCTGATCGCCGCAGCACGGACTGGGATGGTCAAGGTCGACGAGGTTGTCGTTTCGCCCCGGGAGGCCGCCACCTTCGAGGTGTCCGCCGGGGGCCTGTTCCGGATAGTCAGCGTCGATGGCCCCCAGGTGGGCGACCTGAACCTGTTCCATGCCCACGATTTGAGCGAACGCTTCTGGTCTGGCAAGACCCGGGCTCTGCACGGAACCCACCTGTCGACCGGTGATCGGATGTGGAGCACGCTGCCGCACCTGCGCCCGTTGGCCACCGTTACCGACGACACCCTCGACTGGTACGGCTACGACACCGATGGGGGAGGAGTGCACGACGTCATCGGCACCCGTTGTGACCCCTATACCCAGCATTTGTTGACCCGCATGGACTACCACCACTGTTGCCACTCGAATTTGACGAGGGCCGTGGCCCGTCACACGGATCGTCCTGAGCGTGAGGTCGAACTCCTGGTCCACGACGTGATGAACGTGTTCATGTGCACCGGTTTCACACTTGATACCCACCAGTACTTCATGAAGGCCAGTCCGGTCCGTCCCGGCGACCACATCGAGTTCCTAGCCGAGGTGGACCTGTTGGGGGCGTTGTCGGCTTGCCCTGGTGGCGACTGCGGCGATGAGCACTCGTCGGACACGGCGGCCTGTCACCCGCTCCTGGTGGAGATCTACGAGTCGCCGGTCATGGAGTCCTGGGAGCCGGCTCCAGGATCGGCTTACCGATGGCCGACTCGCCCAGTCTGACGAATTGGAAAGAGCGGGATTAGTCACGGATAAAGGCTCCGACCGTCTCCACGTGGGACGTACCGGGAAACAGGTCGACGACCACCAGGCGTTCTAGCCGCATTCCGGCTTTCGCTAGCAGTGCAGCATCGCGGGCGAATGACGAGTGGTCGCAGCCGATCAGGACGAACAGGTCGGGCTGACATTTCAGCAAAACCCGGACGCTGTCACGGTCAAGGCCTGCCCGGGCCGGATCGGCAACCACCACCTGGGCAGGAGTGGCCTTCCACTGTTCCACGGTCGACGGAGCAATCCGGACGCTGCCGTCCTTGATACGGGCACCAAGGTTGACGCGGGCGTCGGCCAGTGAGGCCTTGCCGCGTTCCACTGCAGTGACGGAGCGGCCTGCCCCAACGGTGCCGGCAAAGATTCCCACCCCGGCGTAGGCGTCGACCATCGGGCCATTGGCAGTGGGTGCGAGGGCGGTCACCATGGCGTCTACCACTTCGACCAGGGCGTCCACGCCGGCGGGACGGTTCTGGAAAAACGACCGGGCCGAGATCCGCCATCGGCGACCTGCCGCCTCCTCGTGGATCCACGCACGTAGGCCGGCGTCCAATTCGTTGATCGAGACCACGAGGACGTCCTCGGGCACGTCGACCTCCTCGGGGTCACCGCCGTCGACAATGACGATCCGGTCGCCGGTGCGGGCACCCACCCGGATGGTTACCTCGGTGGCCTCGTCGAAACGGCCGTCCAGTAGGAGTTCCTCAACCCCCGGATCAACCGCTGAACAGGATCGGGGAATGATGACCTCGTGGGATCCGCCGGCCCGGTAGCCGGCCCGACCGCCGACCACCGCGGCCCGCACTGTCGTCCGTCCGTGATCGTTCATAAGGGGTCGGATCTCTGCGTCGGGAAAGGCAACATCGGCCCGGGCCAGCTGGTCGGTCACCATGCCGGCCTTCATGACGGCCTGGTGGCCGGGGTCAACGTGGAGTAGATCACAGCCTCCGCAACCCTCGGTTCGGTGGCGGCATAGCACTTCAACTCGGTGAGGCGACGGAGAAACGATCCGCAGGATGCGGGCCCGAGACCAGCGCTTGTCCTGCTGGAATACGGTGGCCTCGACGGTCTCGCCGGGCAGGGCGCCCTCCACGAACACCACCAGACCGTTGTCCGCCCGGGCGATCCCGGCACCATCGCGTGCCGTGTCGATTACCTGGAGTTCCACGATGGGACGGTAACCGCCGGCGAAGTCTGGGAAGGCCGTCCACGGGAGGGTTACGGTCGTCGCCGGCGAGCCACCCGGCTCGCAGCACACGAACACGGGGAAATGAACATGCAGGAAGCGTCCGCTTCAATGGGACGGGTGCTCACCGAAGATCAGGTTGACGACTACCTGAGAGACGGCTGGCTGTCCCCGTTCGATCTGCTGACCGCCGACGAAGTGGCCGCGGCCCGTCTAGCCCTGGAAGACTTCGAGGCATCCTGCGGCGGTGATCTCGGGCCTGTCTACCGGTCTGGTTCCCACATGCTGCTGCCATGGGTCGACGACCTCATGCGCCACCCCCGCCTGTTGGACGCCGTGGAGGAGCTGATCGGCCCCGACCTTCTGTGCTGGAACTCCATCTTTTGGATCAAGGAGGCGGACAGCGCCAGCTACGTGGGCTGGCACCAGGACTACGAGTACTGGGGTCTTGACGACGATCGCCTGGTCAGCGTCTGGATCGCCTTGTCTTCAGCCAGTGCGGAGGCGGGTTGCATGTCGGTTATCCCCGGGAGTCAACGACGCTCGATCAGCCATCGTGACACCTACGCTGCCGACAACCTGTTGAGCCGTGGCCAGGAGCTCGAGATCGATCCGAGTGAACATGACCCGGTTTCCATGCCGTTGTCACCCGGTCAGGTGTCGTTCCATAACGTCCGGACGGCCCATGGTTCGGGTCCCAACACCACAGATGACCGGCGAATCGGCCTGTCGCTGCACTTCATGCCGACGTCGGCCCGCCAAACCAAGGTCGACTGGGACGCTGCCGCCCTGGTACGCGGAATCGACGACCACGGGAACTTCGCCCACTGCCCACGACCGAAGATTGACATGGACCCTGACACGCTTCCGTTCTTCCAGAAAGCCGCTGAAGCAATGCGCGAGATCATCTACACGGACACGCCGACCACGGAGCAGTCGAGCTGAGGTCGGACCGGTGTCGCTGTGTGAAGCGGCAAGAGGTGCCGGTGACATGGAGTAGAAGGGGGCCATATGAGCGAGGTCGGAAAGGCAAGGCGAATGGCTGAACCAGCGAACAGCTCAGAGAGAAAGACGCAGGAATACAGGGTTTCTGAGTTGTGGCGATATCCGGTCAAGTCGATGGCTGGTGAAAACATCGACGTGGCCGAGGTCGGCATTGATGGAATCGCCGGCGACCGACGGTGGGCGGTCCGTGACCTGGAGACCGGCAAAGTTGCGAGTGCTAAGAAGACCCGACCCTTCGGTGCGCTCCTGCACTGGGCTGCGTCCACGACAGACGATGGAACGGTCCTGGTCGAGTCTCCCGACGACGACGCCTGGATCGCCGGCGATCCGGCACTAGATCGCGCCCTCTCCGCTACGTTCGACAGACCGGTGGCCATGGTTGCCGCCGAGGACGACCGGCAAGAGTCCTACGACGCCGAGTGGGAACTGATTCCCGGCGCGTTGCCGTCGGTCAGCGCCGAGGTGCCAATGGCGGTAGCCAGCGCCTCGATGGCGTTTATCGATGCCTCAGCGCTACACCTGGTGACCGAAGGGGCGCTGGATCATCTGGGAGACCTTGTGGGTGCGGCCGTGGCGGTAGAGCGCTTCCGACCAACGGCACTCCTTCGGGCGGTGAACGTCGGGGTTTCCTGCGGATTCGTTGACCTTGACTGGGGTGAGGGCGAAGCAACACTTGGTGGGGCATCCCTAAAGATGAGTGGTCCGACGCCCCGGTGCGTGATGACCACGCTGTCTCAGCGGGGTCTGGATCCACTCCGTGCGGGACTCCAAGCCTTGGCTGTCAACGCTCGACGCGACACCCTGATCGGAAACCTCCCATGCTTTGGCACGGCGGCCGAGGTGACCGGTCCGGGCACAGTTCGCCTAGGCGACCGGTTCGCCTTCACTGGCTGAGCCCGCAGCGCCGCCTAGGGGGCGAGACGGGTGCGGTCGACGGATAGCGAGAGCACATCGGGGCGGCTGTAGTGCCCAGCGGGATCGAAGTTCTGTCTCTGCCGCGCCACTTCGCTCACGTCGATGTCGGCCCACACGATGCCGTGCTCGTCCCGGACCGGTTCGACGATCCACCTTCCGTCTGGGCCGGCAATGCATGTGCCGCCGTTGTGGTACTTCTGGCCCGACGGCAACTGATCCCGCACCGGGAGGTCTTCCGGCAGATCCTCAGAGCAGTACATGGCCCCTACGCTGACGACGAACATGCGCCCCTCTTTGGCGACGAACCTCGTGACGTCCTCGGTGAGCCCTGCCGAACCGGGCCAGGCGGCCACGTGGACCTGTGAACCGGTGGCGTACATGGCCGAACGGGCCAGCGGCATCCAGTTCTCCCAGCAGTTCAGGCCGGTCAGGCGGACGCCCCGGTGGTCGTGGGCCACGAGACCGGCTCCGTCGCCGTCGGCCCATACCAGGCGCTCACCGTAGGTGGGCTTGAGCTTGCGGTGTACACCGACGATTCCCGAAGTCGGATCGATGGCCACCAAAGAGCAGTAGACCGATCCGCCCGATGCAGCTCGCTCGACCACGCCGACGTAGGTAAACGCCCCTATCTCCTGGACGGCGTCGACAACCTGAGCGAACTCGGGACCGTGTACCTCGACAGACTGGTCTACGTACCTGGCGAACGTCTCCTGCTGGTCGGGGTCCTCCCACGCCGCGGCGTTGGTCAAGTCCAGCCACACCGGGTAGCCGGGCACAAAAACCTCAGGAAAAGCGACCAGATCGGCCCCACCGGCACCAGCCTCGGCAATCCGATCGAGGACCACGCCAATGGTGGCGGCACGATCGAGATACACGGGGCTTGTCTGGATGGCGGCGATTCGCATTGTTGATGGTCCTCCTATTCGGAAATGTCCGGTTCAATTGGCTGGCGTGCCAGCCAGACGGCGAATCAGGCGACTGACACGGGAGCCTGGTCGGGACTGTCGAAGCACATCACGCCGTCGTCGATCTCACCGCGGCGAATCATCTTCACGTCTCGTCGGTAGTCCTGTGGGTTCAGCCACGGAGCGTGGTCGCCCTGACGGGGGAGGAGGTGGAGGCTCCGGGTCATATAGCCGGCGGGGAAGTCGTCGATCCACGGGCGTGAGGGCATGTCGATGTCTTCGTCGCGCAACCGGGGTGTGCACCGTGTGGCGCCAACATCAGCCATGTGATTCAAGAGGCGACAAACGTATTCGGAGGTCAGGTCGGCCTTGAGCGTCCATGAGGCGTTCACGTACCCGAACGTCGACACAAGATTCGGAATATCGGAATATCCGAGCCCGCGGTAGGTCCAGGTCTTGGCAAAGTCGACCGGTTCACCGTCTACGGCGAAGTTCATCTCGCCGAGGGTGACGAGGTTCAGCCCAGTGGCCGTCACGATGATGTCGGCATCGAGCTCGTCGCCGGACTTCAGGCGGATGCCGGTCTCAGTGAATGTCTCGATGTGGTCGGTCACCACCGAGACCTGTCCCGAGGAGATGGCCTTGAACAGGTCGCCGTCGGGAATCAGGCAGAGTCGTTGGTCCCATGGGTTGTACGACGGGGTGAAGTGGGTGTCGATGTCGTAGTCCGGCCCGAGCCCCGCACGCACGCCCGATAGCAGCAGGTTTTTGACCTTCTCGGGATCGGCACGGGTCTTGCGGTACACGAGGCCCTGGCGGACCACGTTCTTCTTTCGCACGATCGCGTAGGCCAACTTGGACGGCAAGAACCTTCGTAGACGGTTGGCGATCACGTCATGGGCCGGTCGCGACACCACATAGGTTGGCGAGCGCTGAACCATGGTGACGTGTTCGGCGTCATCAGCCATGGCCGGCACAAGCGTCATGGCTGTGGCGCCCGAGCCGATTACCACCACGCGCTTTCCGGCGTAGTCGAGGTCCTCGGGCCACTTCTGTGGGTGGATGATCGTCCCGCCGAAACGCTCCCGCCCCAGGAACTCCGGCGTGTAGCCGCCGCGGTAGCTGTAATAGCCGGAACACATGAACAGAAAACCGCATGTGAGCACGACCGATTCAGTGGCACCACCCGTGGGGTCGGTCCTGGTGGCCGTCACCGTCCAACGGGCGTCGATGCTTGACCACTGGGCGTCGGCTACCTGATGGCCAAAGCGGATGTATCTGGCTAGATCGTTCTCAGCCACCGTCTCACGCAGATAGTCGAGAATGACCGGACCGTCGGCAATCGACTTCTCGTGTTTCCACGGCTTGAATCTAAAGCCGAGGGTGTGCATGTCACTGTCGGATCGGACGCCGGGATACCTGAACAGGTCCCATGTGCCGCCGATATCGGGGCGCCCTTCCAGAATGGCGAATGTCGAGTTTGGACAGCGATCTTTTAGGTGGACGGCACCGCCCAGTCCGGAGATGCCAGCTCCCACGATCAGGACGTCGAGGTGCTCGTGTTCCACCATGGGATGGACAATAGGAAAGCTGTGGGACGGGTGGGGAACCGGGCGCGGCAACAGATGCCAGACCAGAGGATGGCTGCGCAGATTTGAAGACTAGACTGGACGATCGTTCAGTTCGTCGAACGAGATGACTCCCCTTATGGCAGAACCGACGACTATCAGCGGCACTCAAAGGCAAATACTCGAGGCTGTCCTGTCCTGCCTCGCTGAAGGTGGTATTGCTGGAGCAAGCATGCGGGCCGTAGCCGCTGAGGCCGGTGTTTCGCTCGGCCTACTGAACTATCACTTTGCCGGCAAGCAGGCCCTCATAGCGGAGGCCGTACAGCTGGCCTGTGATCGCCTGCTGAGCGATTCCCTGTTGTCGCTCAAAGGCGTAGTGGGCGCTGATGACAGAGTCCGTGCTTTCATCCGGGGAGCGGCTGCTGACGAGTTTTTGTCACCGGAGTACCTTCGCCTCCGCTTAGTGATCTGGGCCGCGGCGCGCCTCTATCCCGACATAGGCGTAGTGGACTTGCTCGTCTACCAGGAGTATGTGGACCGGATGGAAGAGCTCATCGGGGAGGCCCGTCCCGGCCTCAGTGCCGAGAATGTCCACCAGCGGGCTGATGACGTGTCCATTAACCAGAACGGACTGTGGCTTCACTGGGCTCGGTTCCGGAACCGGGAGTCCTTGGAACGTGGGTTGCGACGTTGCGAGGACATCGCCCTCGGTGCAGGCTGAATGGTGCCCTCGACCTCGTTGCGACATCGCACCCATCTCGAACAACTGGAGGCCGAGGCCATTCACGTAATGCGTGAGGTGGTGGCCCAGTTTGAGCGGCCGGTAATGCTCTATTCGATCGGCAAGGACTCCTCGGTCCTGTTGCACGTAGCCCGCAAGGCCTTTGCGCCGGGACCTATTCCGTTCCCGCTGCTTCACGTAGACACCACGTGGAAGTTTCGGGAGATGATCGAGTTCCGGGACCGCACGGCCGTCGAGCTAGGCCTCGATCTCATCGTCCATTCGAACCCGGAGGGTGTGGCGGCCGGCATCAACCCGTTCGACCACGGGTCACGCAACTACACCGATGTCATGAAGACCCAGGGTCTGCGCCAGGCCCTCGACGCTGGCGGGTTCGACGCTGCGTTCGGTGGGGCACGCCGCGACGAGGAGAAGTCCCGGGCCAAGGAGCGGGTATTTAGCTTCCGGGATGGCAACCACCGGTGGGACCCCAAGAACCAGCGTCCCGAACTCTGGAATCTTTACAACGGACGGGTCGACCGGGGCGAGAGCATCCGGGTGTTTCCGATCAGCAACTGGACCGAGCTAGATGTCTGGCAGTACATCCACCTGGAAGGCATCGAGATCGTTCCCCTGTACCGCGCGGCGGATCGACCGGTCGTTGAGCGAGACGGCACGCTAATCATGGTTGACGACGACCGCTTCCGATTCACCGATGGTGAGCAGCCGCATGTGCGGTCGGTGCGGTTCCGCACGTTGGGCTGCTACCCGCTGTCCGGTGCCGTCGAGTCGACGGCCACCACGCTGCCCGAGATAATTCAGGAGATGCTCCTAGCCACCCGTTCCGAACGTGAGGGGCGAGTGATCGACCACGATCAGTCGGGATCCATGGAGGAGAAGAAGCGGGAGGGGTATTTCTGATGTCCCACGCTTCGGACCTTATCGCCACCGACATCGAGGCCTATCTGGCTGAACACGAACGCAAGGACCTCCTGCGCCTACTGACGTGCGGCAGTGTCGACGACGGAAAGTCGACGCTCATCGGTCGTCTGCTTCACGACTCCAAGATGATCTACGAGGATCAGCTGGCAGGCTTGGAGGCCGACTCGACGACGATCGGGTCAGCCGGTGACCACCTCGACCTGGCGCTTCTCATGGATGGGCTCAAGGCCGAACGCGAGCAGGGCATCACCATCGACGTGGCCTACCGCTACTTCTCGACGGCCCGCCGCAAGTTCATTGTGGCTGACACGCCGGGCCACGAGCAGTACACCCGCAACATGGCTACGGGAGCGTCGACCTGCCAGTTGGCTGTGATCCTTGTGGACGCCCGCCACGGAGTGCTTGACCAGACGCGGCGCCATAGCTACATCGCGAGCCTGCTGGGTATCCGAAACGTGGTGGTGGCCGTCAACAAGATGGACCTGGTCGACTGGTCATCAGACGTATTCGAGGCGATCTGTGCCGAGTACCAAGGGTTCGCAGCCGGTTTGGAGTTCGCCGATCAGTACTTCTTGCCCATGTCGGCCTTATTGGGTGACAACGTGGTGGGCCCGGGCGATCACCTCGACTGGTTCGATGGGCCGCCGCTCATGGAGTACCTAGAGACCGTCGACGTCGATGCCGCCGTCGACGTCGACCGTCTTCGGCTGCCCGTGCAGCTGGTAGTTCGGCCCGATCTCGACTTCCGGGGGTTTGCCGGGACGGTGGCGTCCGGTGTTGTTCGGCCCGGCGATCCCATCGTGGCGCTCCCCTCAGGGATTCCGTCGACCATCGGGCGCATCGTGACCTTCGACGGCGACCTAAACGAGGCCGGACCAGGCGACGCCGTCACCGTGACGTTGACCGATGAAATCGACGTCAGTAGGGGTGACCTACTGGTTGGGGTTGAGCATCCGCCGATCCGGGCCCATGACGTGGACGCCATGGTCGTCTGGATGGCCGACGCTGAGATGCAGCCGGGCCGCCAGTACCTGCTCCAGTCGATCAACGGGCTGAGCAACGTGTCGGTGTCATCTATAGAGCATCGGGTCGATGTGAACAGCCTTGAACGCGTCCCGGCTGAGACCCTGGGATTGAACGACATCGCGAGGTGTGGTCTCACCTCGGATCGGGCACTCCTGTTCGATCCGTACACCATGAACCGCCAGACGGGATCGTTTGTCCTCGTCGACCGGATGAACAACGCCACGGTGGCCGCCGGAATGATGCTCGGCCAGTCATCGATCTGGAATCGCAGTCCGGACGCCGGTCTCATTCGTCACCGCTCCGAGATCACGCCCGCAGAGCGGGTAGCCCGCCTCGGACAGCGCTCGTGCACCGTCCTTCTGACCGGTCTGACAGCGGCCGGCAAGTCGACCATCGCTGCGGCCCTGGAACGCCGCCTGTTTGACCGTGGCCGAACGACCATGCGTCTTGACGGTGAGAATATTCGCCTTGGCATCAGCCGGGACCTCGGCTTCGGAGCCCGGGACCGCTCTGAGAACCTGCGTCGAGTGGCTGAGGTGGCCCTGTTGGCCAACCGTCAGGGACTCATAGTCATCGCCGCCCTTGTAGCACCCGAGGCCGACGTCCGTGCCCGTGCCCGTGAACTCATCGGTGAACACCGCTTCGTGGAGGTATTCGTCGACACCCCAATCGAGGTCTGTCGTCAGCGCGATCCGAACGGCCAGTACGAAGCAGCCGACCGCGGCGAGATCGCCGACTACCCGGGGGTGTCATCGACCTACGAGCAACCCACCGACATGGATCTCCGACTCGATGCCTCCGTCCAGGGTGTTGACGAGTGCGTGGACGCCATTCTGACGGTCCTTGAGGAGCGGGGTGTGCTGGATGGCTGAGCTGTCGAACGAGAACCCAGCGTCGGGCAACATCACCCGGGCCGAGGGACACGTCGATGATGTCGCCCG
Source organism: Acidimicrobiales bacterium (assembly GCA_030747595.1). Taxonomy (NCBI): domain Bacteria; kingdom Bacillati; phylum Actinomycetota; class Acidimicrobiia; order Acidimicrobiales; species Acidimicrobiales bacterium. Next base: position 22,954 of record JASLKK010000009.1, read on the forward strand.
GTCGGCGGTGACCGGCCATTCTGGCCGAACCGTCTGGTTCACCGGCCTGTCTGGTTCGGGCAAGTCGACCCTGGCCTTCGCCGTTGAGGAGGCACTCATCGAGCGGGGCGTATTGGCCTACGTGTTGGACGGCGACAACGTCCGCATGGGTTTGAATCGTGACCTTGGGTTTTCTCCCGACGACCGAACCGAGAACATCCGCCGCATCGGCGAAGTGTGCCGGCTCTTCCAGGACGCTGGCCTGGTGGTCCTCACCGCATTCATCTCGCCATACCGATCCGACCGGAATGCCGTGCGGGCCCTCCATCCGGCTGGATCGTTCCTGGAGGTACATGTGGACACGCCGATCGAAGTTTGCGAGGAGCGCGACGTAAAGGGCTTGTACGCAAAGGCCCGGGCCGGTGAGATCCCTGATTTCAGCGGGATTTCAGCCCCGTATGAGGCGCCCGTCGACCCCGACCTACGGATCGACACCAGCCAGCCGCTGGCCGACTGTGTCGAAATGGTGTTGGATGCGCTGGACACCGAGGGTTTCGACGGGTGACCGAACCACTGCTCGAGCCGTTTGATCTGGCGGGGCTACGACTCCGCAACCGGATCTTTTCTAGTAGCCACTCGCCCGGGTACAACGTTGACGGCACGCCCAGTGACCGTTACGTCCGTTACCACGAGGAGAAGGCGGCCGGCGGGCTAGGCCTGACCATGATCGGCGGCTCGTCCAACGTGTCGCGTGACTCAGCATCGCTGTGGGGGCAGTTGAGTTTCGCCACCGACGCCATCGTCGATCCACTAGCGGACATGGTGGAACGGGTACACGCACACGGGACGGCCATCATGTGCCAGCTCACCCACATGGGTCGCCGCAACGTTTCTAACGACGGAGACTGGTTGCCGACCATCGCCCCGTCACCGGTCCGCGAACCCATGCACCGGTTTTGGCCCAAGGAGGCCGAGCCGTCAGACCTGGAGCGGGTGGTGGGCGACTTCACCGCGGCCACCCGTCGAGCGGTCGACGCCGGCCTCGATGGAATCGAGCTAACGGCCACCAGCCATCTACTGGACCAGTTCTGGTCCCCGTTAGTCAACCGTCGCACAGACGGCTACGGCGGTTCGCTGGATAACCGCCTCCGATTCACCTTTGAGGTGCTCGAGGCGGTACGGAGCGCTGCGGACGGACACCTCCTGGTCGGGCTGCGGATGCTAGGCACCGAGGACCAGCCCGGCGGCCTCGACGAAGAGGCGTGCTGCGAGATTGCCGTTCGTCTTGCAGGATCCGGGATGCTCGACTTCCTCAACGTGGCAGGGCCCTCGCTGGCCACCGACAACGGCCTCTCGAAGGCCATCCCGCCGGCCGGGACGCCGCTAGCCCCATACTTGCCGGTGGCCGCTGCTGTTCGTGACGCTGTTGACCTACCTCTCCTGCACGCCACCCGAATCACCGACCTGGCCACCGCCCGACATGCCATCGAGTCCGGAGCCGTCGACTTGGTAGGGATGACCCGGGCCCACTTCGCTGATCCGCACCTTGTGGTCAAGTTGGAGCGGGGGGAGGCCGATCGCATTCGAACTTGCGTCGGCGCCTCGCTCTGCATCAACCGGCTACATCTGGGACTGGACTCGGTGTGCATCCAGAATCCTGCTACCGGCCGGGAGGGCACGGTGCCGCAGTTGGTGGTGCGATCAACCGGTGCTTGCCGTCGGGTCATCGTGGTTGGTGGCGGTCCCGGCGGCTTGGAGGCGGCACGAACGGCTGCCGAGCGGGGCCACGATGTGGTCTTGTTCGAAGCACAGCATCGCCTCGGGGGACAGTTGGCATTGATGGCCCGGGCGGGCGAACGCCAGCGCGAGGTGTCCGGGCTCGTGGACTGGCTAGTCGACGAGGTGGCCCTGGTCGGCGTCGACGTTCGTCTGTCCACGCCCGTAGATGCAAGTGACGTACTGGCCGAGGCGCCTGACGTGGTCATTGTGGCCACGGGCGGGACACCTGAGGTCTCGTATATGGAGATGGGTGCAGACTTGGTGTCCACGGCGTGGGACGTCTTGGGCGGGTCGGTCCGACCGGAAGGCCGGGTACTCGTGTACGACGACCATGGCGCCGAGCGGGGCTTGGCAGTCGTTGAGTTCCTAGCCGGCAAAGCCGACGTCCTCGGGGTGACGCACATCGAGGTGATCACCCCTGACCGTCATGTCGGCCTCGACCTGGCCACACCGTTGGGGCCTACGTACCTTCGGATGCTCTACGAGGGCGGCGTGACGATGACACCCGATCACCGGCTAGTTGCAGTGGAATCGAGCGATGGCGGGCTTCTTCGGGCAGTGATGCGTAACGAGTACACCCTGGCGGAGGTAGATCGGATGGTGGACGCCGTGGTCGTCGAGCACGGCGTGGCGCCCGACGAGGACCTATATGTGACCCTACGAGAGGGTTCCGCCAACGGCGCTGTGGTGGACCTGGAGGCGCTGGCTGGAGGTCGAGCCCAACCTGCGTTCACCGGAACAGACGGTGGTTACCTGCTCTATCGAGTGGGTGACTGTGTGGCCAGTCGGGACGTGGCCTCAGCCCTATTGGACGCCCGACGGCTGTTGCAGCACCTTTGAGTGTGGTCCATGATTCGCAACTATGGCTTGGAGGGGCCAGTGGCCGATGACCATCGAAAGCATGGGGGAGTCCAACTGATGCCAGCGGCGGTGCCATTTCCCGAGGTCCGACCCGATGGGTACGAGTGGCTAGGCGACGAGCCGGTGTTCGATCCGACACTCCACCTGGACATCCAACCACCCACCGGTGTCACCATGTTGGCCGATCTCGGCTATCGGCTAGATGAGATCGCCGCGACGGCTACCCCGGTGGCCTTCTCGACGCCGTTCCGCATTTTGTCCGACGAGGGAGCGATGGTTTTGCTGGACACGGCCCGCCGACTACGTGTGTTTCAGCAAAACCTCCGAGATCGCATCGAGAACGGGGTCCGTGGTGCCTGCTACCGGTCGCGGTGGCTTCGGGACCTGTGCCTTTCGTCAGAGGTCACCGAGATGATGGCGCATGTGTACGGCACGGCCGTGGCACCCCACACCATGCCGCTTCACCTCGGGCATCTCAATTATGAGCCCGCCAACGTGGGAGACGCTGTCGACAAGTGGCATCACGACACCTTGCCTCTTGACTACGTGATGATGGTCAGCGACCCGGCGACCCTCCCAGGGGGTCGCTTCGAGGTCTTTCTGGGGACGAAGGACGACGCTGCGACACTTGCCGCGGCCGGAAAGCGTCCCCCGGCCGATCGAGTGCTGGTTCCCGACTTTCCAGGCCCCGGATGGGCCATCGCGCTACACGGCAACATGGTTGTCCATCGTGGTGGGCCTTTGGACTCTGTGGCCGAGCGCATCACAATGGTCAACGGCTACGTGTCTCTGGACCGCAGCGGTGACGATCAGTCCCGCTCACGCGATCTGGTCGGAGTCGATGATCCGGCGGTGTTGGCCACCGAGTGGGCCCGGCATGCCGCCTGGCGGGGGGTCGGCAGATTGGAGAAGTTGGTTGACGACCTGCCATTCGGCATCGGCAACGAGCGGGCGGCCGATCAACTCGAGGAGGCGATCACCGACGTGCAACAAGCGATCCGGGATCTCCGCGCAGACCCGCCGCCCATGGAACACTACGAACACGGCGTCGAATGACAGGATCCCCATCATGAGTACTTTCGCCTCATTGCCTCTCACCGAAGAGCAGGTGACAGCCTTCTGGTCTGACGGTTACGTCAGGATGGATGACGCTGTGTCAGCCACTGACCTGGTCGAGCTCCAAGCCTCGGTCGCCTCTTGGGTGGAAGAGAGTAGGAGCCACGACCGCCCGTTCGGCACGACGATGGACGGCCGGGCACGCTTTGACGTACAGCCCGGGCACAGTGCGAAAGAGCCGGCGCTGCGCCGCGTGGCGTCCCCGCAGGAGGTTTGCGACGTCCACCTTCGGATCATGAGAGACAGCCCGCTGGTCGACGCGGCAGCCCAGCTGGTGGGCCCCGACCTCGCGGTCAACAACGTGAAGACCAACTGCAAGCAACCGGGCAGCAACACAGAGGTCAAGTTCCACCAGGACTTCGCCTACGAGGCCCACAGCAACGACGACATGCTGGCCGTCTTGCTATTCGTCGATGACGTGACCTCCGACAATGGGCCCTTGGAGGTCATCCCGGGCACCCATCGCGGCCCCATATTTGAACACTGGCAGGAGGGTGTGTTCACCGGGACCATCGCCGACGAGGACCTTGCGGGCCTCGACACGCCGGTGGCCTGCCACGGAACGGCCGGTACGGCGTGCCTGATGCACACCCGTTTAATCCATGGGTCGGCGCCCAACCTGACCGACGTGCCCCGGACCCTGGCCATCTTTAGCTACCGGTCCGAGGACAGTCGAATCCTCCACCCCAACCACATTCCGAGTGTGCACGAGGGCGAGGTGGTTCGCGGTGTGGCAACCGGCCGGATTCGTGCCATGCCCTACGAGATGGCCCTCGGAGAAATGCCATCCACAGCGTCATTCTTCGACCAGCAGGCCCAGGAAACCCGGAGATGATTTCTGAACTGAAGGAACTCAAGTTCGATACCGATTCGGGCTTCGGGAGTCGAGCAAGGATCGGCCTAGTGGTACTGGAAAACGACCAGACCGTGGAGGCGGAGTTGGCCTCGCTATGGCCCGAGGGGGTAGCCGCCTTCGCCACCCGCATTCCCATGGAGGACCGGGTGACCGCTGAGACCCTGCTGGCCATGGAAGTTCGGATTCCCGAAGCGGCCGGACTACTTCCGGAAATCATGGGTTTTGACGTCATCGGCTACGGCTGTACCTCGGCGGCCACCCTGATCGGAGAGGAGCGGGTGTCGGCCGCCCTGCATCGGGCCCATCCTGAAGTACCTAACACAAACCCAATTAGCGCCGTGTTGGCAGCCATGAAGGCACTTGGTGCGCGTCGCATTGCCGTGATCACGCCCTACAACGCTGAGGTGACAACCGGGATTGTCAGTTTGCTAGAGGACCGTGGGCTAGACGTGGCCGCCGCCGGATCGTTCCTTGAGGAGAGCGACGCCAACGTGGCTCGCATCACCGAAGCTTCAGTGGCAGGCGCCGTCCGGGAGATGGTCGCCAACTGCACCGGCGACTCGGGCTCAGAAGCATTGGACGCCGTGTTCGTGTCGTGTACCAGCCTTCGGGCTTACGGCGTAGCCGCTGACCTTGAAGCCGAACTAGGGGTCGCGGTCATATCCAGCAACCTGGCTTTTGGGTGGCACCTACTACGCCTGGCGGGAATCAACGACGATCTGTCGGGTCTAGGGAGACTGTTCTCTCGGGAGTTGGAAAGGTGACGGAGATAGCGCTCCCTGAGCGGGGATTTCCTGAATCGGAGTTCATGGCCAGGGCCGCCCGCGCGCAGGCGATGATGGCCGAGCGAGGCCTCGACGCCCTACTGGTGTGCACCGAGCCGGAAGTCCGGTACCTAACAGGGTTTCATACGCCGTTCTGGCAGAGCCCAACCCGGCCGTGGTTCGTGATTCTGCCTGCCGAGGGGCGACCAGTTGCTGTGATCCCGGGAATCGGCGCTTCAGCCATGGCCGCCACATGGGTAACCGACATTCGGACCTGGCCGGCCCCACGGCCAGCCGACGACGGCCTGGCCCTTCTGGTCGACACGTTGGCCGAACTAACCGGGGGCGTTGACGGTACGTCGACGAGGATCGGTTTGCCCATGGGCCACGAAACACACGTCCGGATGCCCCTAGCCGACCTCGATCAGTTACGGGTCCGGATCGCCCCGGCGGGCTTTGTCGACGCCACCGACATCGTGCGTGGCCTCCGGATGGTCAAGTCCGATCGAGAGGTCGCCAAGGTGGCCCACATCTGCGACGTGGTTTCAGGTGCCTTTGAGGGGATTGGCAACCTGTTGTCGGTAGGTATGACCGAGCGAGAAGCCTTCCGGGCGTTCCGCATCGATCTCTTGGAACGCGGCGCCGATGACGTGCCATATCTCGTGGGGGCCACCGGCCCGGGTTTCGATGACATCATCAAGCAGCCCTCGGATCGGGTGATTGAGGCAGGTGACCTGCTGATGTTCGACACCGGATCGGTCTTTGACGGCTACTCCAGCGACTTTGACCGCTACGTGGCCTTCGGACGGGCCGACGAGGACGCAAAACGGGCCTACCGGACAGTGTGGGAGGCCACTGAGGCTGGATTGGCCACGGCCAAGCCTGGAGCTACCACCAGTGACTTGTGGCGGGCCATGGCTGAAGTCCTCGACGCTGGAGGGTCGCTCGGCAACTCGGTGGGGCGACTAGGCCACGGACTAGGCATGCAGGTCACGGAGTGGCCCTCGCACACCGCGGAGGATGGGACAGTGCTGGAGGAAGGGATGGTTCTAACCCTCGAACCAGGTCTCACATGGGCGTCCGGTCGGATGATGGTCCACGAAGAGAACCTGGTCCTTCGGGCCGACGGACCCGAGATGTTGTCCCGTCGGGCACCGGCCGAGTTGCCGATCATCTAATGAGGGGAGCTTCGGCCCCTGACGTACCGGTAGTCGACCTAGTTGACGGATCCGGCGTGGCAGACGCACTATCGACGGTCGGATTTGTGGCTGTACGCGAACACGGGGTGCCACAAGCCTGCCTGTTGGGAATGCGCGAACTCATGGTCGACCTGTTCGCAGTGGACGAGGACACCAAGGTTCAACAGGCCATCACCCGGGAGAATTACCGGGGCTTCATCCCGCTGCGCTTCTTCACCCCGAACCGAGATTCGGGCGCCGGAGACGACACTCATCTAGCCGACGCCTTTGAGGGCTACAAGCTTCACTGGGAGTGCCCGCCGGGACACCCTGTCAGCGACGAGTGCGATCTTTACGGGCCGAACCGATGGCCTGACCATCCGACGAGAATGCCGAAAGTGGTGGCGTCCTGGTGGGCTGCGATGGAAGGCCTCGTAGACCGGCTCCTAGATGTGCTGGCCGACGAGATGGGCCTGGATCGATCCGTGCTGGCCGAGGCCATGGAGACGCCACTGACCAACACGACCCTGCTCCACTACCCGGCCCGGAGCCCCGACGATCTGGCGCCTGGGTTTCATCCCCACAAGGACATCACCGTGGTCACCGTGCTTGATCCCAATCCGGTAGGAGGCCTCGAGGTGCGGACCCGTGACGGTCGATGGGTTGAAGCCGGGTGCCCTGAGGGGGCACTCCTGGTCAACGTAGGGGACGTATTGGAGGTCTGGTCAGGTGGCCGCCTGATTTCCACACCTCACCGGGTGGACATCTCCGGTGGGGCCGAGCGGTACAGCGCCCCGTTCTTCGCGGTGCCAAACCACCGGGTGGTGGCCGAGCCAATGATCGAGCCAGTGGATGGCTTTGAGACCCGATCGATTCCAATGGGCTACGTACAGGCGGAGGTGTGGCGCACCAACTGGCCCGACGAGGAGGCTGCTGACACTCATAGCCACCTAGGCGGCGTCGACTAACCGGGCGGAACCCTAGGGGTTTGCCTGGAGGAAGTCCTTGACCTGGGCCACCAGGGCGTTGGGGGCGTCCTCCTGGCAGTAGTGGCCCACGCCTGGTAACTCGACTACCGGAGCGTCGGGCCACAACGCCCGAAAGTCGGCAATCGCCCGGTCGGGTGGGATTGCCCCGTCCTCCATGCCTTCGAGCAGGATCGCCGGTTTGGACACCAGGTCTGGCACTCCTTCAGCCCCTGCGATGACGTATTCGGCGATCCGGCCCAAATAGGCATCCAGGGGGAACTCCAGCCCGCCAATGGCAGACGCCCGGTCAGGGAAGGGGTCCGAATAGGCCCGGATCCAAGTGTCGTCCACAGCAGCCGAGTTTGTGAACCCCGTGATCTTCATGACCGACAGCACTGTCGAACCTAGGTTCAACAGAACGTCGGCGGTTCGGCCTGATTCCAAACCACCGCCGATCCAATTGAACCAACGCGACTGGGACATCGGGGTCGCGTCTTCATCGCCAAGCCGCCCGTAGCCAGCCAGCGAATTTGCGTACACCATCCGCTTGACCCGCTCGGGGTGGCGCACCGTGAATGCGGTGGCGATTGGACCACCCCAGTCCTGGCCGAAGAACGTGATGCCTGTTAGGTCGAGGTGCTCCACCAGCGCGACCAGGTTCTCGGTATGGGCCTGGAGCGTGTAGTCGCGGCCCTGTGGGGTTTCGGACTTGCCGAAGCCCATGTGGTCGGGGACGACTACCCGGTAGTGCTCCGATAGTGGACCGATCATGTGTCGATAGAGGTAGCCCCAGGTCGGCTCACCGTGAAGCAGCACGATCGGCTCGGCGTCCCGCGGGCCCTCGTCCACGTAGTGCTGGACAAACCCGTGGCCGTCGAACGTGTGCGGATCGAACGGGAACGTCCCGTCGTAGGTCTCGTCGAGGGGAACCATCGGGCCTCCTGTGTCTGGTTGAGAACGGTGCAGAGCGGTAGAGAGGGGGAGACGGACCATGTTGGCAGGTGGTCCGCTCGGGTAGGACACTCAGCGACCCCGGCGAGATTCCGATCGGGTTGTCGATGTTCGCCACCAGGTGGCATGAACCTGAAACAGCGTTGAGAAGCGACTATTTGAGCCCCTGTCAGCGGAGTATCTGCAAGGCTGCGTAATGCCCAATACGGAGTTCACCCAGGTCGACGCCTTCACCGACGAACCATTCAGGGGAAACCCGGCTGCCGTGGTGGTCCTTGATGGCCCGGCCGACGAAGGTTGGATGCAGTCCGTGGCGCTCGAGATGAATCTCTCGGAGACAGCCTTTTGTCACCCGGTGGATGACCAAGGGGTGGTCAACTCGGGGGAGTGGTCCCTGCGTTGGTTCACCCCGACCGCAGAAGTCGACCTGTGTGGCCACGCCACCCTGGCCACCGCTCACACGCTGCTGACCGAGCATGGGGCGACCGGTGAGATCGGCTTTCACACCCGGTCGGGGCGTCTGACGGCCGTAGCTACCGGCCCTGCTGGAGCTGGCATCCGGCTCGACTTCCCGGTCGACCGGATAACGGACCTTGTGGTGGACGACGACATGTCCTATGCCATCGGTTGTCCGGTGGTAGCTGCCGCAATGGGTTCAACCGACCTGTTGTTGGAGGTTGCGTCAGCCGCTGACGTTCGAAACTGTGCCCCGGACCAGAGGCTGGTGGCGGCCCTTGCAGATCGTTCCGTGATCGTCACCGCTGCCTGCGACGATCGCGACGACATAGGGATCGTGTCTCGTGTATTTGGGCCCAACGTGGGGATCGCCGAGGACCCGGTAACCGGGTCAGCCCACACCACCCTGGCCGCCTGGTGGGCGCCTCGACTCGGCGACCTGTTCCGGGCTGAGCAGGCATCGGCCCGTGGTGGCGAGTTGGACGTTGAACTACTCGACGACCGTGTGCACCTGACCGGTCGTGCCGTGACCGTGGCCCGTGGAACACTCTTTTCGTGAGGGAAGCAGCATGAGCGACCGCACCACTCTCCAACGGAAGCCGGAACGGGCGGTCGACGACCGTGACGTCATCCACGCCGTACTGGACGAGGGGCTCATGGCCCACGTCGGCCTCGTTGTCGGCGATGGAGATGTCGCCCATCCGGTGGTCATCCCCATGCTGTACGCCCGCGACGGTGACGTTCTTTACCTGCACGGTTCGCCGGCCAGCCGTCTACTGCGTACGGCCAAGGCCGGCGTCGAGATCTGCGTGACAGTGACCCTGCTCGATGCTCTCGTACTGGCCCGCTCTGGTCTTCACCACTCCATGAACTACCGCTCAGTAGTCGTGATGGGGACGGCAACGGAGATCACCGATCGTGAGACCAAGGTGGCCGCTCTCGACCGACTCGTGGAGCACACCATCCCCGGGCGAAGCACCCAGATCAGGCCGGCACACGACATTGAGGTGAAAGGCACCACAGTGCTCGTCCTGCCGCTGGACGAGTGCTCCATGAAGGCCCGGGCCACCGGGCCGGTCGACGACCTTGACGACCTTGACGAGCCGTCGTGGGCGGGGCTCATCCCGATCGGGGTGGCCGTCGGTGAACCGGAGCCCGACGAGGGGTCGAGCGGCGACCCGGTGCCCGGCCACGTGGCCTTCTGGTCCCGTGGTCCCGGTCAGGTCAACGGTCGGGCCGGCTGATCGTGCCCCTCGGCGCCGCCTCCGTCAGCGGTGGTTCCCTCGTCGGAGCTGTCGACCAGGGCACCACCAGTACCCGCTTCATGATCTTCGACGAGACGGGCTCAGTCGTGGCGTCAGCACAGAGGCCCCACACCCAGCACTTTCCCAAGCCCGGCTGGGTGGAGCACGACGCTGCCGAGATTCTGACCAATACATGGGCGGTAATCGACGAGGCATTGTCATCTGCCGGTTTGTTGGTAGGTGATCTGGCGGCCGTCGGGATCACCAACCAGCGCGAAACCCTCGTGGCCTGGGACCCGGCCACCGGCGAGCCATTGAACCACGCCATCGTTTGGCAGGACACACGGACCAATGGCATTGTCAACCACCTGGCCAACGGCGATCTGGACCGCTTCCGGGCTGTCACCGGCCTGCCACTGGCGACCTACTTCAGCGGCCCCAAGGCCACATGGCTCCTCGAGCACGTGGATGGATTGCGGGCCCGTGGCGAGACCGGCCAGGCGGTATTCGGCACCATCGATTCGTGGCTGCTCTGGAACCTGTCCGGCGGCCCCGACGGTGGACGTCACGCCACCGACGTCACCAACGCGTCGCGCACTCTCATGATGGACCTAGGCACACTTGCCTGGGACCCAGATCTCGTGGCGGCCATGGGTGTGCCGATGTCGATGCTTCCCGAGATCGTGCCGTCCATCGGTCACCTGGGCACCGGCGTCGGCCCACTAGAAGGCGTTCCGATCTCGAGCATTCTCGGAGACCAGCAGGCCGCCCTGTTCGGACAGGGCTGTCATTCACCCGGCAAGGCCAAGAACACCTACGGCACCGGTTGCTTCCTCCTGATGCACACCGGTGGCGACGCCGTGGCGTCCACTCACGGCCTGCTGACCACCGTGGCCTCCCAGATCGCCGGCGAGTCCCCCATGTTCGCGTTGGAGGGATCGGTGGCCATGGCCGGCGCCACAATCCAGTGGCTACGAGACGAACTGGGCGTCATCGACGATGCGTCCGAGGTGGAGGCCCTGGCCCGGAGCGTCGACGACAACGGCGACGTCTACCTCGTGCCCGCCTTCTCCGGCCTGTTCGCCCCCCACTGGCGGTCGGACGCACGGGGAGCGGTGGTAGGCCTCACCCGGTTCTCCAACCGCGGGCACCTGGCCCGCGCTGCGTTGGAGGCCACCGCCTTCCAGACCCATGAACTCCTGGCCGCCATGCGGGCCGACGCGATAATCGGCGACAGGGGTGTTGACCTGACCGAACTGCGGGTCGACGGGGGGATGGTCGGCAACGACCTGCTGATGCAGTTCCAGGCCGACTTGCTGGACGTCGACGTGGTGCGCCCTGTGGTGGCCGAGACCACGGCGTTGGGCGCCGCCTACGCAGCGGGCCTCGCCGTGGGGGTGTGGAGCGACCTGACCGACGTCCAGGCCAACTGGCAGGAAGGCGACCGCTGGCACCCCGACATGGGTTCCGACGAGCGTTCCCGCCTCACCGGCCGCTGGGGCGAGGCCGTCCGACGTACCCTCGACTGGGTGTAGCGCCGCCCGTGCCTGAGAACGAGACGTCCGAACACCCGCCAACTGGTCAGTCCTCCACTTCCTACCTCGGCGTGGCCAACAGCGAGTATGAACCGCCGGTTCCCATCGAGGTCCCAGCCGTCTTCGCCTGGCCGCCACGACCGGTGGCCGCCCTAGCCTGGTTGGCCCGCCTGATCCTCTACCCGTGGGTGGTCCTGTACCTCGTCCTGTCGGTGGTGATCTGGCGCTGGCTACTACCCAGCGAGGCCACAATGGCCAGCCTCCAGCCGGGGTGGATCGCCGGAATCTGGTTCCGAAACCTTGTACTGGTCGGGGTCATCGTCGGCGGTCTCCACTGGTGGCTGTACGTCCGGCGCGCCCAGGGTGACGACTTCAAGTTCAACTCACGGTGGCCGACCACGGGAGCAAAGTTCACCTTCGGCAGCCAGACCAGCGACAATGCCTTCTGGACCATGACCAGCGGGGTGGCCTTCCTTTCGGCCTACGAGGTGTCGACCCACTGGGCTTACGCCAGCGGTTTGGTCGGCCGTCCAGCCTGGGCATCCAACCCGGTCGTGGTGCTTCTTATGGCCACCTTGGGTGTGGTGTTCGTGTCCACGACCCACTTCTGGATCAATCATCGGCTCATCCACTGCGTGCCCCTGTACCGGCGGGTCCACGCGCTCCACCACCGCAACCCGAACCCCACGCCGTGGACGGGCATCTCCATGCATCCCTTCGAGCACCTCGTCTACTTCTCTGGGTTCCTGGTGTTCTGGGTGCTCCCCGTCCACCCACTGGTCATCCTGATGTTCGTCATGTACGACGGCCCGGGCCCCGCTCCGAGTCATTCCGGCTTTGCTCGGGTGCGCATCGCCCGTTGGGAGGTTCCAACGGGCGACCTCTTCCACCAACTCCACCACCGGTACTTCGAGGTCAACTACGGCAACACCCAGATGCCGATCGACAAGTGGACCGGCACCTGGCACGACGGGACCAGGGCCACCCACGAGCGGCTCAAGGGGCGAAGGCGCGCCGACCAGGAGACGTGACCCGGTGACGGTTCCCCGTTAGAAATGGGCCACGCTCCACAAATGAATGTGCCAAATCCCTCCCAGGCAGAACAAGTCATCGCCAGAAGCACCAGCGAGTCGACGCCGTGGTGGCCTGAGCCGGTCCTCCCTACGGCGGACACGCCCAACGTGGTGGTGGTGCTCCTCGACGACACAGGATTCGCCCACCTCAGTTGCTACGGGGGCCTAGTCGATACCCCCAACTACGACCGACTGGCCGATCGGGGCCTGCGGTATACGAACTTCCACACCACGGCGCTGTGCTCACCCACCAGGGCCTGCCTACTGACCGGCCGAAACCATCACTCGGTGGGGATGCGTGGCCTGTCCAACTTCGACACCGGGTTCCCGAACATGAGGGGCCGCATCGCTCGATCGGCTGGAACAATGGCCGAGATGCTCCGCGAGGACGGCTTCGCTACGTGGGCCGTCGGCAAGTGGCATCTCACCCCGATGCGTGAGGCCTCAGCGGTCGGACCGTTTGGCGACTGGCCGCTCCAGCGAGGCTTCGACCGCTACTACGGCTTCATGCAGGGCGAGACCGACCAGTTCCACCCCGAGCTCTACGAGGACAACCGTCTCGTTGACCAGCCCCGCACGCCTGAGGAGGGATACCACGTCACCGAAGATCTGGTGGACCACGCTGTCGACCTGATACGGACCCAGCACTCGATGGTGCCCGAGCGCCCCTTTTTCCTCTATCTGGCCTTTGGGGCCACCCACGCCCCTCATCAGGCGCCCAACGACTACCTCGAAAAGTGGCGGGGCCGATTCGACAATGGCTGGGACGTGGCCCGCCAACAGGTCTACGAACGCCAACTCGCCATGGGCGTCATCCCGCCCGGAACTGACCTGGCCCCCCGCAACCCGGGCGTCGAGGCGTGGGACGACCTATCGGACGACGAGAAGGCCGTGGCCTGTCGGCTCCAGGAGGCGTTCGCCGCCATGCTGGACCACACCGACGCCCAGTTGGGACGCCTGCTCGACGAGATGGATGCCCTTGGCATCAGCGACGACACCGTGGTGGTGGCCCTCAGCGACAACGGGGCATCTCAGGAGGGCCGCCAGTTCGGCGTACTCGACTCCTTCCGCCACTTCAATGACTCTCCCCAACCGTTGGACGAGTCCATGGCTCGTCTCGAGGACATCGGTACCCGGACCAGCAGCACCAACTATCCCTGGGGCTGGGCCCAGGTCGGCAATACCCCCGGCAAGCGCTACAAGCAAAACACCCACTCGGGTGGCATCCGTGACCCGCTCATCATCTCGTGGCCCACAGGCATCGACCCATTGACCAACGGGCAGATTCGCACCCAGTTTCACCACGTCATCGACCTGGCGCCCACCCTGCTGGACCTGGTCGGCGTGACGGCCCCCGATGAGATCGCCGGCGTGGCCCAGCAGCCCATCGAAGGGACCAGCCTCGCCTACACATTCGAACCGACCGCCGATGATGCGCTGGTGGTGCCGACCCGCAAGGAGCGGCAGTACTTCGAGATGTTCGGCCACCGAGCCATCTGGGTCGACGGCTGGAAAGCAGTGGCGTTCCATCCACCGGACACGTCGCTCGACGACGACGTGTGGGAGCTGTACCACCTCGACGAGGATTTCTCAGAGTGCAACGATCTGGCCGCCGAACAGCCTGAACGCCTTTCTGCCATGGTTGACATCTTCTGGGAGGAGGCCGACCGGTACCAGGTGCTACCTATTCCGGACCAGTCCTCCGCTCAGTTCTTCAGCGGGCATGTCACGGCCGGCACGCCTCGGGCCCGCGATACCTTCGTCTACCTGCCGCCCACCCAGCGGGTCCCCATGGATTCGGCCCCGGCCCTCGGGTCCCGGAACTGGACGATGCGCTTCGAGGTGGACCGGCCGATGGGCGATGAGGCTGGCGCGTTATTGGGCTTCGGTACCGTCAACAACGGGTTAGTCGTCCATGTCGACGACGACGGACACTTCATCTATGACCACAACGCCTACAGCACCCACACCGTGGTGCGCTCGCCTGAGCCGCTTCCAGCCGGGGCCGTCGTTTTGGAAGTCCACCAGGAACGAGTTAGACGCGGGCCGGCACGGGCCCGTCTGCTGATCAACGGAGAGCAGGTGGCCGAGGCGATCATCCCGCTGGTGCCCGTCATGATCTCGTCCATAGGGATGGACATCGGACGCAATCCCACCGGGGTGGGCGGCAGCTACGAGGCACCCTTCGCCGGCCGCTTGCACCGGGTCGAGGTGGCCACCACGCGGGCGTTCCGACACGACGAGGAGGCAGCCATGGAACTAGCCGCCGCAGCGGGGATGCAGTGACCTGCTGATGGCCAGCGACGGAGACCTCACCAACCAGACCGTCGAGTTGCTGCAGGCCCTTATACGCAACCAGTGCGTCAACGACGGAACGGCCGAATCGGGCCACGAGGTTCGCAATGCCGATCTGCTGGCCACCTACCTGGAGGGCGCAGGCCTGGACCTGCAGCGTTACGAACCCACGCCCGGCCGTACCTCGCTAGTGGCCCGCATAGAAGGGTCCGACCCCGACGCCCCGGCGTTGTGCCTGATGGGCCACACCGACGTCGTGCCGGTGAGCCTCGACGGCTGGTCGCGCGACCCGTTCGCCGGTGAGCTGGTGGACGGCGAGGTGTGGGGGAGGGGTGCCGTCGACATGCTCAACCTCGTGGCCTCCCAGGCGGTGGTGTTCCGCACGTTGGCCGATCGTGGATTCCGACCTCGGGGGGACCTGGTGTTCTTCGCGGTGGCCGACGAGGAATCGGGCAGCACACACGGGGCCCGTTGGATGGCCGACCACGAGTGGGACGCCATCGCAGCGGACTACGTGCTGACCGAGAACGGTGGGCTCCACACCGGGAGCGAGGATTCACCAGCCATCGGCGTGAACGTGGCCGAGAAGGGGGTGGCGTGGCGCCGCCTGACCGTACGTGGCACGCCCGGCCACGGATCGACGCCCTACCGCTCCGACAACGCCCTCCTGAAGGCCGCAGCCGTGATACAACGCTTGGCCGACTACTCACCTGATCCCCGATTCCATGAACTCTGGCGAGCTCAGGTCCAAGCCATGGACCTCGCCGACGATGTCCGGGACCAGATGCTCGACGAGGACCGTATTGACGACTACCTAGCCGAACTTCCGCGGACACCTTCGGTGAACGGCATGGCAGGGCATCTCCACGCCTGTACCCACACCACATTCTCGCCAAACGTGGGCCACGGGCCAGGCAAGACCAACACCATCCCGGACCGGGTGACCCTCGACATCGACATCCGGACGATGCCTGGTGACTCCACCGAAGAGGTGGCCACCCATCTCCGTGAGGCACTCGGCGACCTGTCCGACGAGGTCGAGACCGAGATCGTCATGGACGACCCCGCGTCGGCCAGCCGCATTGACACCCCCCTGTGGGATTCGCTGGAACGGGCGATCACGAAGCCGTTCCCCACTGCCCGCCTTAACCCCCAGTTCATCGTGGGCTTCACCGACTCACGGATTTACCGCGAAAAGGGATCAGTGTCCTACGGCGCCGGCCTCATGAGTCCGGCGGTGGACGCCGGCGATTTCTCCCGGCGGTTCCATGGGCACGATGAACGCATCGACATTGAGTCGCTGCGACTCACTACCGGCATGTACTTCGACGTCTGCGAAGACTTCCTCAGATGAGCGGGGAGCGGAAAGAACACATGGAGGACACTTGGGACGGTGACTTCGACCGGGAGACGGCCGTCGAGCCGACCGGCGACGACCGGTTCGAGGTGCAGGTCAGCAGTAGTTGGAACATTGGTGACAATCCGAACGGCGGATACCTGACGGCCATTGCCTTGCAAGCCATCCGGCAACTCGGCGACCCTCTCGCAGGTCATGTAGATCCGCTTTCTGTCACCACCCACTATCTGCGACCCGGCTCTGGGGGAATTATCGGCGAGGTGAAGACTGGGCTGATCCGAGCTGGGCGGACAGTGACCACCGGTCGAGCCACCCTCATTCAGGACGGCAAACCTCGCATCGAAGTCATGGCATCCATGGGTGACCTTTCGGGCGGATCGGGACACGACCACGAGATGGCCATAGCGCCCCCCACCGATATGCCGCCACCCGACCAGTGTGTGGAACGCGATGGCCTAGAACAGGGCGTAAAGCTTTTCATCGCCCGACGGATAGACCTGCGGATCCACCCCGACACGGCAGCCGCCGGAGCGTCGGACAACGCTGAGACGCTCGGATGGATTCGGTTCGCCGACGGTCGTGAACCCGACACGCTCGGCCTCACCCTGTTCGCTGATGCCTTCGCCCCGTCGATCTTCACCAGACTCGGCCGAGTGGGATGGGTGCCCACCATCGAACTGACGGCGCACGTTCGCCGTCGCCCAGCGCCCGGCTGGGTTCAGGGCCGGTTCGTCACGGAGGACCTACATGACGGCCGGATGATTGAAGACGGCTGGCTCTGGGACTCCACCGGCGCCCTGGTGGCCCGGTCCCGACAGTTGGCCATGTTGCTCCCCGACGCCGACACCGGTTCCTGAACCTCGGACCTGTTGGTTCCGTCAGGAACCGGTCCACTCCGGAGAACGCTTATCGGCAAACGCTTTGGGCCCCTCCTTGGCGTCGTCCGAACCCCAAACCACCCTCATATGGGGCTGCTGGATAGCCCGCAGCTCGTCTTCGGTCGCCCCCTGAGTGGCACGAACGATGGCCTTGGAGGCCGCCACGGCCAGGGGAGCGTTACGTGCGATGCGTTCGGCCAACTCGATGGCCGCGTCGAGTGCCCCGCCCTTAGGAGTGACCATTGAGACGAGTCCGGCATCGGCCGCTTCCTCGGCAGTGATCGGGTCACCGGTGAGGGCCATCTCCATGGCCCGGCCGTAACCCACTCGACCAGGCAGGCGGAATAGACCGGCTCCGGCGGCGAACAGGCCGACCTTCACCTCTGGGATGCCCAGCCTGGCACCCTCGGCGGCCACCAGAAGGTCGCATGACAACGCCAACTCAAGGCCACCGGCCATGGCGAAACCCTCGATGGCGGCGATGAGGGGCTTAGCCGCTCCATTGCTGACGAACTCGAGCATCGGGCCAATGTCCTCGCCGCGGGAGAATGCCTTGAGGTCCATGCCCGAACAGAACCCCTTCCCGGCACCGGTGAGGACCCCGGCTGTGAACCCGGGGTCGGCGTTCAACTCTTGTACGGCGCTCAATAGGCCGTGGGACAGGTCTCCGTTGATGGCGTTCATGGCTTCGGGGCGGTTGAGGGTGATGATCATCACCCGCTCCCGTCGTTCGACCAGAACTGCCGGCTGGACCGCTTCATCGCTCATCGTGGTGATCCGTTCCTACTTGGGGGGCATCCTGATGCCGCCGTCTACCCGGATGACCTCAGCATTCATGTACGGGTTGGTGATGAGCTCGAGGACCATGAAGGCCAACTCCTCGCCTGATCCCAGACGCTTAGGGAATAGCACCGACTCGCCGAGGTGCGCTTTGAAGGCCTCACTTTGTTCACCCTCGCCGTAGATCGGGGTGTCGATGAGACCCGGGGCAATGGTGTTGACCCGCACCCCAACAGCAGCCAGGTCCCGGGCGATCGGAAGAGTCATGCCGACGATGCCGCCCTTGGAAGCCGAGTAGGCAGCCTGACCGATCTGCCCATCGAAAGCGGCCACCGATGCCATATTGACAATGGCCCCCCGTTGACCATCGGCTAGAGGATCAGTCTTGGCCATTGCACCGGCGGCCCTGCTGAGCACGTTGAACGAGCCAATCAGGTTCACCCGGACCACGAACTCGAAGTGCTTTAGTTCCATGGGTTCGTTGTCGCGGTTGATGGTGCGGCCCGGATGGCCAAGACCCGCCGAGTTGACCAGTGCCCGCAACGGGCCCATCTCGGCAGCGGCGGACACCGCGGTGTCGACATCCTCGACGCTCGTCACGTCGCACTTAACGAAGAGGCCGCCCACCTCGGAGGCAACAACCTGGCCAAGCTCCTCGTTGAGGTCAGCAATGACGACTCTGCTGCCAGCGTCGGCCAGTTGACGGGCACTGGCTTCGCCGATCCCGGACGCCCCGCCGGTTACCAACGACGAACTACCGGTCAGATCAATTCTGGACATGGAGAACTCCTGCTTCTGGGAAGGATTGGGAAAGACGGGGACGGAACGTGACGAGGATGAAGGCCGGGGCCCCGACTCAGCCGTTGGGTAACAGCACGGTACGGGCCTCGGCGCCGGCCTTGAGTCCATCGAACGCGCCTTGTAGGCCATCGAGGCCAGCCGTGTGGGACACCAGCTCGTCGAGTTTGAAGCGCCCCTTGAGGTACAGGTCGGCAATCAGGCGGAAGTCCCGACGAGGTTTGCCCCCGCCGGCCCGGATCCCCATGAGGTTCTTGTTCTGGTGGAGGGCCTGGAACGGATAGGTCACGGTGGCGGTCAGATCGGGTACGCCCACAGCGCAGACATTCCCGCCGGCCTTGGCCATCGAGATGCAGTCCGCCAGCAAGTTGGTGTTACCCACCACCTCAAAGGCGTGGTCGACGCCGCCACCGCTGAGCTGCTGAACGGCGGCCACCGAGTCGAAGTCGTCCCCGTCCACGAGAACAAAGTCGGTGGCCCCGAAATCCAGTGCCATGCGTTCCTTGGAAGCCACGCGGTCCATAGCGATGATCTGGGAGGCACCGCTGAGGTGCGCGGCCTGGATCACGTTTAGGCCAACTCCGCCAGCGCCAATGATCACACAGGTATCGCCGATACCGACCTTGGCCCGGTTGAACACGGCACCCGCACCTGTCATGACGCCGCATCCGATGAGGGCCGCAGACGCCATCGGTACCTCGGTCGGAATGGGCACGGCCTGGTTCTCGTGAACGATCGTCTCCTGGGCGAAGGCGCCCAGGTTGGCGAACCCCCAGAGGGCCTGATCGCCCTCGGTGTGGGTGTGGCGCAGGCCACCGAACCCACAGTTCCCAGGGTCGCCGCCCTCACACGTCGGGCAGTGGCCGCAGTTCCCGAAGGTGGAGAGAACGACGTGATCGCCGACGGCGCAATAGGTGACAGCCGAGCCGATCTCGGCCACGACGCCGGCGGCTTCGTGGCCGGGTACCAGCGGGGTGGGCATGTAGTACTTGCCATGGACGCAGCTCAGGTCACTGCCGCACACGCCGGCCGCCATGATCTCGACACGTACCTGTCGGGATCCGAGAGCTGCTGCGTGCTCGAGGTCGTTGGAGAGACGGACGTGCTCTTCTCCGTCGCCCTCCTGGATTAGTCCCTGCATGATCTGTGCTCCGTTCGGACCCGTGATCGGTCGTCGACATCATCCCGCCCAGTCGACCCGAGGGCCAACGCGTGGTCTGTTGGGCAGTAAGAGGAGATGGGCAAGATGGTGAACGAATCGCCACAATCGTGAGGCGACGTCGGCCTGCTGTGATCCAGATCTCTGGTCAACACCAGTTCAGGTGTCGAGTGATCCCCAGAACTCCACGAGTAGGTCAGCGGCGACGGCGGGTTGTTCAGACATCCACCAGTGGCCTGCACCGTCCAGGGGGGCATGTCGTGCCCCAAGCTGGTCGGCCATCTGGGCGGCCCGACCCGCTGGCCCCACGTAGGGGTCCTCGGATGGATCGAGAGCCAGCCCTGGAGGTAGGTCAATGGCGGCCAGTTCCCGGCCCAGATTGCCGACGACGGGCTGAGCGCCCGAGCGGTACAGGGGCAGAATGCAGTCGGCCATGGTGTCAAGTGCGTCGGCGACGTCAGTCGCCGCGTGTTCGTTCATGCCGCTGGTCATCATCATGGTGATTCGCTCGTCCCGGGAGGCGGCACGCATCCCCTGGATCACCTCCTCGCCGACCTCGGGGGTCTGCCATAGCTGTGCCATGTCGTGCCAGACGTAGTCGGGATGGATGAGGCCCAGACAGTCGCACGCCCAGGACCGGACGAGGTCGGAGCGCTCCGCCAAGAGGCCGAACACGTGCCCAGCGCCCCAGTCGTGGCCCACGATGTCGACCGGCCCTTCGGCTGCCAGAACCTCAACTTCGGTGATTAGCCAGTCGCGGTACTCCTCGCGGGTGGCCCCCCAACCGTCGGAAAGCGGCGCGCCGAATCCCGGTGGCGAAAGCAGGACAAGGTCGCGCGCGTTTCCTCCGACCGGTGGGCGGTCGGCCAGTTCGCCGACCAGGTCGGACCAGATGGCATCGGTCTCGGGATTGCCGTGCACGAAGACGGTGGTCATGGGGATGGGTTCACTTCCGTTTATGGGGCTTGGGTCTGTCGCGGGAATAGTTCAGCCGCGTTCGGGGAGGTCGTATTCGGCCATGTAGTACGGGGCGTCCTCGTCGAACACGGTCAGGGCTACCGGGTCTGCCACTACGCCCACCGGACGCACATCAGAACCGACCATGTCGGAGGCGTCGTCACCCAACTCCAGCCGGGCAGCCTCTATGACGTCCAGCAGGCGTGTCACCACGTCAGGATGCTCGTCGACCACGTCAGCCCGTTCACCGACATCGGCGTTCAGGTCGTACAGGCGGACCCGCTCGTCGTTCCATTTGCGGACGTGGAGCTTCCATCGACCGACGCGTACAGCCTCGATGTTGCCGCCCAGAATAAAGAAGAATGGGCGTTCACAGGGTCCATCGCCGCCGGTCAGCAGCGGACCAAGGTTCTGTCCGTCCAACGTCCGGTCGCCGGGCACATCGACACCGCACCAGTTGGCGATGGTTGGGTAGAGGTCCATGGCGTTGGCGACATCGCTCACCACCTGACCGGCGGGAATCCGGCCTGGCCACCGCACGATGCAAGGCACCCGCTGGCCACCCTCCCACGTGGTGCCCTTGGATGCCCGGAGCGGGCCGTTGCTGCCGCCACCGTCACGGGTCAATGCCCCGTTGTCGCTGGTGAACACCACGACGGTGTTGTCGTCCAGACCGAGATCTTGCAGCTCGCGCAGGATTACGTCGGTGGACCAGTCAATGCATCGCACCGCCGCTCCGTAGCGGCCGTTGCGTGACTCACGTACGAAGCGGGTCTGCACGTAGATGGGCAGGTGTACGTAGAGGTGGGCCAGATACAGAAAGAAGGGTCGATCCCTGTTGTTCCGGAGGAACTGGACGGCGTCGGTGGCGTACCGCTCGGTCAATGCCGCCTGGTCGGGCTGCTCAGCAACCACGTCCTCGTCGAGCATGAGCGGCAGCGGCGGGCGCGGCTGAAACATCGGGGCATCATCGGGCAACGGCGTACCGAGCGACTCCATGACCTTCCGGTAGGGCTGGCCCTCCTGAGGGAAGGCTTGACGCCCCATGTCGTTGCTGTACGGCAGGCCGAACCAGCCGTCAAAGCCGTGTCGCGTGGGTAGGAACTCGGGTTGGTCGCCACAGTGCCACTTGCCAATGATCCGGGTGGCGTAACCGCCGTCCTGGAGGAGGCGGGCAATCGTGATCTCATCGGGGTGCAGTCCCTGGGCCTGACCCGGGAAGAGCACCGGCGCATTGTCGATGCTGCGACCACCGAAGCCGACCCGTAAGGGGTAGCTGCCGGTGAGCATGGCAGCCCGTGACGGCGAACAGACCGGCGACGCCATGTAGAAGTCGGTGAAACGGACGCCCTCGTCAGCCATGCGGTCCAACGCCGGGGTGTCGTGCTGGGTTGACCCGTAGCACGACAGGTCGCCGTATCCGAGGTCGTCGCAATTGATGAGGATGACGTTTGGTCGTCGGATCATGGGGCTGCCTCCACGACGATCATCGTGGCCGGAACGGTTGCCTGCCGAATCGGCGACCCAGATCGCTAATTCGAATCGAGATCCGAATCGAAGACGGGGAGGCGCCACCACTACGGTCGACCCATGAGCGAAACAGGCAGTGCGAACCAGGGAACCAGCCAACGCGTGGAGATGGAGTGGGAGACCCCGTCACACGACGAGATCATCGAGATCTCCAAGGGGCACGTGGCCGGCCTCGAGATGACCGACGACGATGCCGTGTGGTGTGTGGCCGGTATGCACCACGTGCTGCTTCACACCATCGGACGGAAGACGGGCAAGGACCACAAAGTGGCACTGCCGTTCTGGCGCGACACCGACGGGCACCGGATCGTGGTCGGATCATTCGCCGGGGCCACGAAGGACCCATCGTGGGTGCTGAACCTCCGAGACCGTGATGCCAACCCCCGGGTGAAGGTCCGGGTCCAGAACGGGATGTTTTGGTCCGAGCACCAAGTTCTGGATGCGGGCGATGAGCGCGACGCCCTGTGGGCGTCAATGCTCGCCGACAGGGCGTGGTATGCCGACTACCAGGCCAAAACTGATCGGACGATTCCGCTCGTGCGCCTCGCCGAGACGGAAGCCATCACCGACTAATCCCAATCGCTCCGTCAGGCCAGGCGGCCAATGGACACCCGAAGAGGTGACTCGTCGGGCTCGGAGCCTTCGGGATCGAAGAACGGGCGCGTGCCCTGCACGGTGACTCGATGGCCGGATCGTTCGTAGGGCCAGTAGTCCCAGACGGCGAAATGCTGGACCCGCCGGTTATCCCACAGCAGTACGTCGCACGGCTGCCAGCGGTGCCGGATCTGGAACTCGGGCCTAGTGCAGTGTTCGTGAAGCTCGGCCAGCAGCTCGCCGCCCTCAGCGCTGTCCATGCCGTCGATCGCCACCGTGAACGACGGATTAACAAAGAGGCTGCGGCGGCCCGTTTCGGGATGGGTCCGGACCACCGGATGGACTGCTGAGGGCGTAGCGAGGGCCTCTTCACCGTCGCTCCGGTCGGCGTAACGCCCCGGGTACACATGAGCTGAGGCGTGGATGGCCGACAGGTCACACAACATCTCTCTGGTGGTGGCCGGCAAGGTGGCGTAGGCGGCCTCCATGTCGGCGAACAAGGTGTCGCCGCCCCCACACTGGGGCAGTAAATGGATCTGGAGCATGGTGGCCGATGGGGGCTCCTCGTCGCACGAAACGTCCGAGTGCCAGCCGTTGCCATTGGAGATGGAGGAGTCCCGGTCGGTCCGGATAACGAACACCGCAGGGTTCTCGTGCTCGGCCGGGGCGGCTGGATGGGTATGGAGTGGTCCGATGCGTAGGGCGAACTCGACCTGGGCGTCGGCCGTCAGGGGCGACTGGTCGCGGAAGGCCACCACGCCGTGCTCCAGCCACGCCCGGTGCACCAGTCTGAACGTCTCGTCGTCGATTCCGGATGCCAGGTCCACGCCGTGAATTTCGGCGCCGAATACCGGCGAAATGGGAACGATCTGAGGATCACCGGGGCCGCTAGTCATCGGATCAGGGGCGGCCGGCAGCCCGATGTTCGACGCGAATGGTCCAGATGGCGCCACCGCCCACACCGACGGTGTCTTCAGCCCGTGCCCCGGGAGCGGTCACGCAGTGCAAGGTGAGACCGTCGCCACCCCCCAACATGCAGGCATACGCCTTCTGGGGCCGTTCGAGGTCCGGCATGGCGACCCTGTCGGTCACTTCGCCACCCTCTACAACCCTGACCACATCACCTCGGCCAGCATCAGCGATCCAAATGCCGCCCGCAGCGTCTAGGCAGCATCCGTCGGGCAGGATCCCCGGCGTCTCGGCCCACACCCGGCGCTCACCTAGCAGGCCTCCATCGAGGACTTCGAAGGCGGTCATTCGCGAGGCGAATGTCTCGCCGACGATGAGTGTTGAGCCATCCGGGGTGATAACTGACCCGTTGGGAAAGTCGAGGCCGCTCGGGCCGGCGAAGACCGAACCATCAGGACCGACGATGGCCAACGTGGCTGACATCGGGTTGGACCGGCCACCTTCAATGTCATAGCCGAAATTTCCGACGTAGGCCGTTCCGTCAGCAGCCACGACCATGTCGTTGCAGTGCCAGGTGGCGAGGTCCACAAGGTCGGCATGCACGCCTATCTGACCGTCGTGGACCCGCCAGACTTGGCGGGCCAGCATGGCCACGACCAGGAGATCGCCGTTCGGCAGCCACCCGAGCCCCGATGGTCGCTCGTCGCCCATGTCGACCATGGCCTCACGGGCCCCGTCGGCCGATATCGCGTAGATCCGATGCTGGTGGAAGTCGCTGTACCAGAGTCGCCCCTCGTGCCAACGCGGGCCTTCGCCGAAGTCCAGTCCGTCGACCAGCAGGGTGGGTTCGTGCATCGGAGCCTCCGTCCGAGGGGACGTCGAGAATCTAGGTTCACAGGCGATCCGGACTTGAGACGGGCGGGCCCACCGGAATCAGAATCCGAGCCGCTGTCTGTCGACGTCGGAGAGCCGACCGATCACTTCGCCGACATCGCCACGGGAAACAATGGTCTCGTCATGTTCGATGACTGAGCCGCTATGGAGTCCGGCCTCCTGCCAGTCGCGCAACCGCTGCCCACGCCCCTCGGTGTTCCGGGAGAACACGCCGCGAACCGAAACAGTCAGCGGGCCGACGTCGACCACCACCGCCGGCCGTCTCTTGGCCTCTGATTCTCCATCTTGGGCCCCGGCATTTTGCCTGTATCGGACCACTGCCGTGACGACGACGCCCGGTACGAGCTCGCGCTCCGCCGACACCTCGAACGGTTCGCCGTTCACCAATAGAGTCGGCGCGTCATCTGGCTGGTCGACCGAGCTGTTGCCAATGGCGACGATGATGGGTCCGCCGTGGCGGTATGCAACCTGGGCGGTGACCACAGTTCCCGACTTCCAGTCAGGATCGGCCAGCCCGGCAGGGACCTCGTGGTAGCCCTCGGTTCCGTCGTGATGGCGCCAGTGCCAGAGGCCCCGTGGGTCGGGCCCGGATACGACGATCTTGGTCGGCCTGGCTCCCATGTACTCAGTGTCCCACCCGGCAGCGACACCGTACGCCGGGCTAGGAACGGGTCTATCGGGAGGCAGCCCGTAGCCTGCCGGCGTTATGGGATTCCGGTCGCTTTCTCCGTACGTGTGGCCCATCTATGGCCCGTGGATGGCATCCAGCCTGGGAATGAGCATCCTGCTGGTCGCTCTGCCCATCGTTCTCGTGGGAGATGGCCACGGTTACACGGTGGCCGCCCTGGTGGCGGGGGCCGGGGGGGCGGGCGCCGCGCTTGCCGCCCTTCCCGTGGGCTGGTGCACCGACCGTTGGGGTCCGGCTCGGGTGGGCGCCGGCGCGCTTCTGGCCGTAATCGCTGCGTCGATTCTGATGGCCTCCATGGCCCGTCCCGTATTTCTCGGTCTAGGACACCTTGTGTTCGGCGGCGGCTCGCTCGGCGTGATGTTGTCGCGTCAGGCTGACCTAACCCGGCGGATTCCAATCACTCTTCGGGGTCGGGCCATGTCGCTCATGGGTGGGACGATGCGCTTCTCGGTCCTGATGGGAACGGCGGTCGGCGGGTTTCTGGTCGACGTGGCCGGGGCCCGGTGGACGTTCCTCATCGCAGGCGTCGGGGCCGCCATCGGACTGCCGGCGGTGCTCCCGGGCGTCCGGAATCCCGACTGGGAGATAGCCCCGGTTGGGGTGAAGGGCCCCCGCATGGCCTGGGTGATCCGGGCCAACAAAAGGCACCTCTTGCACGCTGGGCTGTTCGGAATGTCATCGATGACCACTCGCGAGGGGCGAATGGTCCTCTTGCCTCTCGTAGGGGTGGCTCTGGACCTGCGACCGGCCACCATTGGCGTACTGGTGGCGTCGGGCTACGCCGCCGATCTCATCCTCTTTCCGGTCTCGGGGGCGCTCATGGATCGAGTCGGCCGGCTGGCCGCCATGGTGCCCGCCTACGGCCTCTTGGCCGTAGGCCTGCTGTGCCTGCTTGTTGCCGACACAGCCACCGGTGTGCTGTTGGCCGGACTGGTCATGGGCCTCGGTAACGGCCTGAGCGCCGGATCCCTCTTTACTCTCAGTAGTGACTTGGCTCCCGAGGAGGGGACGGCCTCGTTTCTCTCGGCTGTCTCCATGGTGACCGACGTTGGAAGGGTGATCGGACCACTGCTCGTCGGTTTGGTGGCCGGTCGCTGGGGGTTGGATGCCGCAGCGGTGACCCTTGCCGTGGCCATGATGCTGGGCCTGGTCTGGTTGTCGGCCGTCGTCGGGGAGACCGGCGGCCGGACGGGGGACCGCCCGTAACAGGACCAGTCCGATGGGCGCCACATCTGGATCACGACCGAGGCCGTGGGGTACGAAGCGAACGCCTACAAAGAACTGGCAGGATTAGACCTACCCACGTTGCAGGGTCTGGTCGACGACCCTTCCGCGTAGTTCTGCCAAACACCGCTTCGTTGACTCGACACAATTGACCGAACAATCCCAGGGAGGCACCACGTGCACTTCGTCATTCATGCCCTTGATCGAGCCGGTGCCGGTGACCTGCGGGCCCGGACCCGTTCCGAACACCTCAGTTACGTCACCCAGTTCGAT
The DNA here is from genome assembly GCA_030747595.1 of Acidimicrobiales bacterium. NCBI lineage: Bacteria > Bacillati > Actinomycetota > Acidimicrobiia > Acidimicrobiales > Acidimicrobiales bacterium. The sequence continues at coordinate 50,050 of JASLKK010000009.1, forward strand.
CTGGCATTCGGTGGGCCGATGTTGGACGATGACGGAGAAATGTGTGGATCTCTCATCGTGGTGCAGGCCGAGGATCGGGCGGCCGCCGAGGCGTTCGCCGCTGGGGACCCCTACGCCAAGGCAGGGCTATTCGAGCAGGTAACCATTACCGCCATGAAGCCCCTCCTGGGGAACTGAGTCTTCCGACCACGTTCGCCGAATATCGGGCTGGTGAGGAGTGGGCCGGCCCATCGACGCGCTGAGTCAGTCCAGGCTGGCCAGGAACTCCAGTAGGGCCGGGTTCACGACCTCGGGTTTCTCGAGGTTGGCGCTATGTCCGGCGCCCGGGACGACTACAAACGTTGATGGACCACCTAGTCCCTCAGCGAGTTCCCGACCTTGAGCGATGTCGATGCCCATGTCGACGTCGCCGTGAAACGTGATGCTGGGACACGTGATCTCCCCGATGCGGTCGACGATCGAGTCACGTTCGAACAAGCACTCCTTGGCGGCAATCCACTGGCTGGGTGGCTTGGCCGTCCACTTCCCACGCCAGTAGCGGGCATCGGCGAAATCCGGACCGAAGAGGACCATCTGGAGGGCGTCGCCCATATCGCCGCTCAAGCCAAGAGTCAGTGCGGCATCGAAGAGGGCTTGGAAGCCTGCTCGGCCTTCTTCGGAGAAGACACCTGCCTCGGTGTCGACCAACACCAGGGCACGGACGCGCTCGGGGGCGGCAAGGGCGGCCCGCAGCGACAGGAAGCCACCCTGGGACATGCCGGCCAGCACGGCCTCAGAGATGCCCAGATGGTCCATGAGGCCCAACACGTCGGCGGCTAAATCCCAGTAGTCGAACGGTTCAGTGAACGTGGTTTGGCCCCAGCCCCGCTCGTCGTGGGCAATGACCCGCCAGCCGGCTTCAACCAAGGGGGTGACCTGGTGCTCCCACATTTCATGGCCCATGGTGAAGCCATGGCTCAAGATGATGGCCGGCGAGTTCGGTTCACCCGAATCCTGATAGTGGATGTTCTGGCCGTTGACCATTGCGAATGGCATGGATCCTCCCGCGTTGTCCGGATCGGTTCGCTGGCAGCGGACCGAATCATGTCCTCCATTTACGGTAGCCACCTGGCCGACAAGGGGTTTGAGGGACCCTAGATTCAGGGGATGGATTCCCTGCTGGCCCCCGCCATATTCGGTGAAATCGAACTGGCCAACCGGGTGGTCATGGCCCCCATGACCCGCTCGCGGGCCACCGTCGACGGCGATGCCACCGACCTGATGGCCGCCCACTACGGGGTCCGGGCCACAGCGGGGTTGATCGTCACCGAGGGGATCGCTCCAAGCGAGGTGGGCAAGGGCTACTGCCGGACCCCGGTGCTTGACGGACCGCACCGCCTCGACGGTTGGCGCCGGATCACCGACGCCGTCCACGCTGGGGGCGGCCGGATCGTGGCACAGGCCATGCACTGTGGCCGGGTGGCCCACGCGGCCAACAAGGCACTTGGCGTCGAAACGGTGGCGCCGTCGGCCATTCAGGCGGCCGGGACCATGTACACCGATGCCGAGGGGATGATGCCCTTCGATGAGCCACGTGCGCTCACCGCCGCCGAGGTGCGTTGCATTGTCGATGAGTACCGTCGGTTCGCTGCGCTATCAATGGAGGCTGGCTTCGACGGGGTGGAGGTGCACGCCACCAGTGGCTACCTCCCGGCCCAGTTTCTGTGCACGGGCACCAACCGCCGGACAGACGCCTACGGCGGGTCGCTCGAAGGGCGGATCCGGTTCCCGGTCGAGATTCTTGAGGCGGTGTCCGAAGAGATCGGTGCGGGACGGACCGGCCTACGAATCTGTCCTGGCAACCCGTTCAACGACCTGGTGGATGACCGTCCCGAGGATGTCGAGGAGACGTTCCGGGCGTTTCTCATGGCCCTCCAGCCTCTCCGGCTCTCCTGGCTGCACGTGATCCGCCGACACGAGGGGCGCCTCGACAACCTGGCGTTGGCCCGGGAGCTACACGACGGCGCGGTCATCGCCAACGACTCCTACGACGGTCCGTCAGCCGATGCGGCGATCGCCTCGGGGAAGTGCGACGCCGTATCGTTCGGTCGCCACTATCTGGCCACCCCGGACCTAGTGACCCGCTTCGGCGCCGGTGACCAGCCAGACCCGTTCGATCACCGGACGCTGTATACGCCTGGGCCTGCCGGGTACACGGAACTTTCAGGATGATCGTACGTAAGGGCAAGTCAGGAGATCAATCTTGCTACCAAGGTAAATGCTTTCTAGGGTGCTCGTATGAACGCAGCGACCCTCGGGCTTCTCCTGACCCGGCTCGGACGTCTTAACGAACAGTTCCTGACTGACCACCACCGTCGCCACGGCACAACGCCCGCAGAGGCAGCGGTGCTACTGATGCTGGCCAACACGACCGATGAGGCGGTTAGCCCGACGGTCATCGCCGACTGGATCGTTCAGACCTCCGGTGGCCTCACGGCCACCCTCAAACGACTCGAGGATCGAGGCTGGATCGAGAGACATCCCGACCCCGACGATGGACGAGGACGTCTGGTGACCCTTTCCGAGAGCGGACGGGACGCCAACGACGCGATATTCACCGACCTAGTTGACCGCTACAGCTTGGTGTTCGTCGATACCGACACCGACAGCGGTTTGGACGCTGTTCGCGATCTCATGCGCGGCTTCGAACGCCTAACCGGCGCCACTTCCAGCGCCTGGTGGACCCACCCGACCGACGTATCCCTCACCACGACCACCGGGAGCCCTCGATGACCCACATCGCTACCGAAGTTCTGAACCTCCGGCCCGTGTCAGGACGGATCGGCGTCGAGGTGGTCGACGCCGACTTGGACTTGCTGGTCAAGAACCAGGCCGCCCGGGCTGACCTACGTCGGGCACTACTGGACCACCACGTGGTGGTCCTTCGAGGCCTCTACCCGACTCCAGAAGAGCACATCGCCATCGCCTCGGCGTTCGGTACCCCGATAGCCCCCGAGGCTCACCTGCCCACGCATCCAGACCACCCTTTGGTCTGCCGATTCGACAGCGCCGTGGGATACAAGGCCGACAAGTGGCATGCCGACGGCACATTTCGCGACGTCATTCCCAGCGTGGCCGTGCTCACCATGCGTACTTCGCCGGCGACAGGTGGAGACACCGTGTGGGCCAACTGCTGTGCGGCCTACGAGGACCTCTCGAACGGCATGAAGATCCTTCTCGATGGGCGCAAGGCCCTGCACGACCAAGGCCCCGACGCCAAGGCCGTCCATCCGGTAGTGGTGGCCCACCCAGACACCGGTCTGCCAATCCTGTTCGTCAACGACATATTCGCGCGGGGGATCATGAATCTGCCTCCTGAGGAGAGCAATGCAATCCTGCCGTTTCTGATCCGACACGTAAGCCGTCCGGAGTTCACTTACCGGCACAGCTGGTCGGAGGGCGACGTGGTCATCTGGGACAACCGCAGCACCCAGCACTACGCCCTGTTCGACTTCGCTGGTCAGCGGGTTGTCGAGCGGGTGCATGTGTCCGGTGGCGTCATGGAAGCACACCGGCTCGAACCCGACGAGCGCCGCAGCCCGCCGGCGACCGAGGGACCCTGGTGAGCGTCGGCTACCGCAACCCGTACCTGGCGGATAGCGAGAACCCGATCGCCCACGGACGATGTGACCAGCAGGATTGCACAGAACTGGCCGCGGCGTTGCCTCCCGAAGGCGCTGACGGCGAGATCCTGACTGAATCCGATCGCCAGTTCACTTGGCTAGGGCCGGGCCACTTCGGGGGTCTGATCTCGGGCCTGTACCCCGACGGGAAGCGCACCATCTGGAGCAACGGACGCGAATGCATTGCCAAACTCGACCACGACACACTCGAGGTGTTAGCCCGGTTCGACCTCTCCCATGAAAGACCCGACGAGCCATCCAGCACGCAGGCCGACTGGGAGGCTGGGGTTGCCGGTCTCGATGCTGACATCGACGGGGACGTCGATGCCCCGGTCGTTCATGCCGCTGACCTGGCCTCACGGTTCATGACCGGCTTAGACGGGATCTACTCCCTACTGGATAACGAACACACCCTCTTCCTGGGTCGCAAGACTGGTGCGGTTGCGTACGCCGAGACGGACCCAACTGACCGCAGTTCCCCACTGGCCGAGAAGGACCGTTGGGACAAACCGCCGGAGGTCGAGGGGTTCTTCGTGGGAATAAACATGACCCCCGACGGTCGCCTTGTCCTGTCGACTGACCATGGGTGGCTGGTCAGCCTGGCCCGGGATTTCTCAGACCACGTGGCCGTTCAGATCCCCGGTGCCGCGGAGCACGCCGCCGAACACTGCGCCCGCATGGAGATCGACCGGGGCAATACCGGCTACGGCTGGGTCCGTACGAGTCTGTGCTGTGACGACGCCGGCGGGGTCTACGTGAGTTCTGTCGACCACACCCACAAGGTGATCTGGACCGGCGAACGGTTCTCGTTTGATGCGGCTGACGGGGCATGGAGCGCTGAATACCGAAACGGCACTGGTCGCGGTTCAGGGACTACGCCGTCGCTCATGGGCTTCGGTTCCGACGAGGATCGGTTCCTCGTCATTGGCGACGGTGACGACGTAGTCAACATCACACTGTTTTGGCGAGACGAGATCCCCGATGACTGGGAGCAGCTGCCCAACGCACCGTCGCGACGGATCGCCGGGCTGGGCGCCGCCCACATGGGTGATCCGTCTCGTGTAGAGATTCAGACAGAACAGTCCATCACCGTGTCCGGCTACGGCGCCATGACTGTCAACAACGAGCCCGGATCGCGCCCCGACTGGCTGCCGGCCCGTGGTGCCCGCCTGCTGTGCTTCTTCCTAGGTCATCACAAACGATTTACCCCGTTTGGAATGCACAAGTACCAGTGGGACCCCGAGGCCCAGACGTTGCGGGAGGCCTGGGTGACCACCGAGATCAGCTCGCCCAACTCGGTGCCCTACGTCAGCCAGGGTTCCGACACCGTCTACACGTGTGGCACCCGTAATGGAAAGTGGACCATCGAGGCCGTCGACTGGTCGACCGGCGAGTCACGCGGCTACTGGGCGACCGGTGATTCACGATTCAACACCCTCGGGGGCGGAGTGCACGTCGACGGGGACGGCCGAATCATCTTCGGCTCCATCTTCGGCAAGACTCGGATACTCGCCAGTCCTCGAGACTGATTGCGGGCCCCCCTGGACCGAAGATCGGGGCCAGAACGCCCCTGGGTTAGCGTGACTTCGTCGCCAGCCCCGGCCACGGAGGACCTCATGAGTATTCGATCCAGGCTCCTGCGGCCCACCATGCGGTGGTTCGTCCTAGGGTCCGACAACTCTCTGGAGAAACTTCGCACCGGACTCGAGCGGTTCGGACGATTCACCAGGCGCAACGTGGCCGACTGGTCGGAGGTCGCCGTCGGGGGGCTCCCCTCCATCCGGGTCACGCCCCGTTCTGAGCCGTCGAACATCCACATCCTCTACCTGCACGGCGGGGCCTACAACCTGGGTTCACCGTCTAGTCACCTCGGCCTGGTCTCCCAGATCGTCATGCGCCTCGGGGCGACGGCCACCGTGGTCGATTATCGACTGGCCCCTGAACACCCCTACCCGGCAGCGATCGAGGACTGCATCACTGCTTATCGGGCCCTTCTCGAAGAGGTCAACCCATCCTCGTTGGTAGTGGCGGGTGACTCGGCCGGTGGTGGTGCCGCCCTGGCCACCATGATTGCACTTCGAGATGCCGGCGACCCACTACCGGCTTGTCTCTACCTCATGTCACCGTGGACCGACCTCACGCGCTCAGGGGAGAGCTACCAGACAATGAGCACGGTTGATCCGCTCGTGCCGCCTGGAGGCATCGATTCGCATCTTGGGCTGATGGACGATCTGGTCGATGGTTACCGGGGTGCTGAGGACGCGAGCCATCCGGGAATCTCGCCGCTGTTCGCCGATCTGGGCGAACTGCCGCCGATCCTCGTGCAGGTGGGGAGCGACGAGTTGCTGTTATCAGACTCAACGGTGCTGGCCGAGCGGGCCGAGGCAGCCGGGGTGGATGTTGAACTGGACGTTGCCGATGGCATGTGGCACGTCTGGCAGTTCCTGGCCCCGTGGCTGCCTGAGGCGCGTTGGGCGCTCGACAAGGCTGCGACCTACATTCGGAAACGGGCCATGGTTGATGGCCGGTCCGGTGGCACTTTGGTGACCCGGTCGCCGGATCATTAAGCAGCCACTTCGGCCGGTCTTCGGACAGATGCCCCGTCGGTGTCGATTGCCGGACGGAAGCGGTTACAACTAACCCGTGGAACGAGCACTAGATCGTCGCGCCGAGGCGCTCGGCACCCTGGATGGCGGCACGTTTGACGTCATCGTCGTGGGCGGTGGCATCAACGGCGCCGTCTCTGCCCTCGCTCTGGCGGCCCACGGACTAAGCGTCGCCCTGGTGGAACGAAACGACTTCGGTTCAGGCACCAGTCAGGAGTCGTCGTGCATGGTGTGGGGCGGTTTCAAGTACCTGGAGAGCCGCGACCTGAAGTTGGTGGCCGGCCTGTGCGACTCCCGGAATCGACTTGCAAGTGCCTACCCAACGCGTCTCGTCGAGACCCGGTTCATGGCAGCCCTGGACCGTGGGGCACCCTTTCCACCCTGGTTCGCTGCACTTGGTGCGGTGGCGTATTGGGGTCTTGGACGCCTAGCCACTCAGCCGCCCCGCCACCGATCGGCGGCCACTATTGAACGCCTTGAGCCATCAGTGGATACCTCAATGGTTCGAGGCGGCATTGAGTACTCCGACTACCTCTTAGTGGACAATGACGCCCGGTTCGTGTCCGAACTGGCAATCGGGTCAACGCGACATGGGGCCACCATTGCCAACCGAGTCGAGGTGCTGGACGCTGAACCGGGAGTGGGTGGTTGGCAGATCGCCATGCGTGACCGGGTTTCTGGCCGTGACCTAGAGGCCACCGCCCGGGTGGTGGTCAATGCTGGCGGACCCGATGTGCCCGTAGTCGGTGAGCTCTTGGGAGCGGTCACCGAGCACCGTCTGGTCTTCTCCAAGGGCATCCACCTGGTGGTGCCCCGGATCACCGACTCGGGTCGGATTCTGGCCTTCTTTGACGATGACGAGCGGCTCTTCTACGTGCTGCCCATGGGGGAGCGATCCGTTATCGGTACCACCGACACTCCCGTCAATGACCCGCAGGTAACCGTTACCGCCGAAGATCGGGCGTTCCTGTTGGAGCAGATCAATGCCCGTATTGATCGGGGGACGCCATTAGGGGAAGCCGACGTGATTGCCGAACGGTGTGGAGTTCGGGCTCTTGTGGTTCCGCCGGGCGGTTCTGCCGAGGGACGAGACTGGACGGAACTGTCACGGGAACACGCCGTGGAGGTGGACGCGACCCTTGGCGTGGTTTCGGTACTGGGAGGGAAGCTCTCAGATTGCCTCAATGTAGGTGAGGAGGTAGTGGAGGCCGCCGCTGCCTGTGGTTTATCGGGTCGCAGACCGGTGCGGCGGTGGTATGGCGAGCCAGGCAGAACGGCTCGTCGTCGTTATGACGAACGGGCCGCTGACCTCCAGTTGGCCCCGGGCGTGATCGCCGACCTGTGGCGTCGGCAGGGGATGCGAGCGTTTGCTGCCCTCGACCTGATTGCTACCGATCGATCCCTAGGTGAACCAATGGGCCCACTGGTACCACTGACCGAGGCTGAGGTTCGCGTCATGGCCGACCACGAATGGATCGTGGAAGCCGACGACTTCCTACGGCGACGAACAATGCTTGCCCAGGTCGAACGGGCAGAGGATCTCGCTGCGGACCCCGCCGTGGCCCGTGCTCTGGAGATCCTGAAGATCGCCTAACAGCGACTGGGGAATGATTGGCGGTATCGCCCGACTCTTGACCACTCCCCAACGATCGTGGCACCGTGGGCCGTCTGCCGGAACTACCTGCAGCAAGGACGGATGGGCGGCAATCACACCATGTACATCTACAACCGACAGTTAACGATCAAGCCGGATTCGCTCCGAGCGGGCAACGCAAGTGCAGCGGGCCTCATCAGTCATCTAAATCAGAATACGTCCTTGCAGTTCAATCTCTGGCAGGGCCTTCTGGGCGGTCCGGTTGGGACGGTTGGAGCGTCGAGTCGTCTCGACTCCTACAGTGACTTCACCGATGAGGTGGCCCGTCTCTATGCGGAGGACGAGGCCTACGTTGACATGGTGGAGGCAGCGGGGGCTCATTTTGTCGGCAACGCCGAGGACTCCCTCTGGAACGTGGTACACGTGGCCGGCGAGCAGGGCGACGTCCCCAACGTCTGCTCGGTGGTGCGCTTCCAGACCGAGGGGAGGGACTTCCCGTCAGGCGTGGCGTTCGCTACCGAGATGGCCGACTTCTTCAATTCGATCCACGGCGCGTCGATTTCGGTGTCGACGAGCACCTGGGGCGTACCGTTCGGCATCAGCGTGATCGCCGCCTACGACTCGGTGGCCCACTTCGAGGCGTCCACCATGGCGACACAGGCTGATCCCGGCTTTCGCGAGCGCATCACGGGGGCCGTAGGCATCCCCGGCAGCAACATGCACGCGGTCATGCGTCGCGTCATCTGACAGTCCCCTTTTCGGAGGGGCGTTCCAGGTCGAGGTTGAGGGAGACTGCGAGGATGGAGTTATTCCAACGCCGCCGTTGGATCTGTCCGGACCGGGTGGCCGAGGGGTTGGAGGCTTTTGTAGCCCAACTCGACTGGATCGACACCCATACGGGCCTGTCGATGGCCGGTTGGCGGGCAGAGGGGCACCCTGGCGGTTTGGCTGCCGAACCGGGGGCCATCCTGGCCACCACCACCTACCACGATCATGGCTGGTTCCTCGAAGAGGTAGCCCGCCTGCAATCGCTACGTAACTACGGCCCGGTCAATGAGGCAACTGCGACTCTGACCGTGGGCGTCGACACTTTCGAGCGATGGAACGCCCCGATGCACCTGCCGTCGTGCTGGACACTCGGCGATCCCACGTTCCGACAGGACACTGGCCCAGACGCTGAGATCTCTCACATCGCTACCTGGAGCAACGTGGAGGGTGGTGAGGGCCACGTGACGTGGTTCCCCGATGAGGATAAGACGCCCGCGGCAGCTCGTGGCGGGGTCCGGACGGAACGGTGGCGCCGTATCCACTGACAGGCCTCAACCGGACCCGTCGGTTGGCCAGGTCCAATGGCTGGGATGGCGGTCGTCGATCTCGCACTCGTGGTCATCGCGACGGCTGTGCCACTCGGCGAGAGGGTGCATGACCCATTTGCCCACAGAGTGGGCGAGTTCCCCGGATCGAGCCAGGACCGGCTGAAAGCGAGTCTGGCGTTCCACCGGAATGGGTTGGCGTACGCGTGTCCGGTAGGCCAGATAGAGGGCTAGGAGGCCGAGGATGATGGCGAGCGTCCAGAAGTAAGCCGAGGGACCGAACGACTCCATCGTGAAACCAATGATCATCGGCGCCGCCATAGCCCCGAGACTCGATGCCAGTACGAGCGTCGAAGCCGCAGCAACACGCTTCTCCGGTGGTACCCAGTCATTGGCAAGCGCCACGAACTGGCCGTACAGCGGGAACACGAAGGCGCCGAAGACCAGGTTCAAACCGATAAGGGCGAGGTGGGAGGAAGGGGTGAGCGCCCCGGCCACAGCCAAACCGCAAGAGATGCTGCTGACCACGAGAATTACTGCCCGGCGCGGGTAGCGATCGGACAACGAGCCAAGGGGCACCTGTAGCAGCACCGCACCGACCACCGCCGCAGAGGTGAACAGGGTGATCCGGCCGGTCCCCATGCCGGATGCGGTACCGAACACAGCCGCCATCGATGAAGCGGCCGCGGCGCTGAACGAGCAGAAGACAATGCCCACCACAGCTGACGGAATCGTCCGATACAGCTCCCGTAGCGGCATCTTCTCGGTGCTCGGCATAGGAGGAGCGGTCGATGCCGACAGCGTCACCGGGACCACTGCAAGTGAGATGAGTACTGACGAGAGTACGAACAACTCGAGACCATCGGCTGACCCCAGGTTCAGCAGCAACTGCCCCCCGGCCGTGCCACCCATCATGACCATCATGTAAACGCCGAGGATGCTGCCACGGGTTTCGTTGGTTGCCCGGTCGTTCAACCAACTCTCAAGAATCACGAATACGCCGGCGTTACACAGGCCGCTCACGAAGTACACCAGTGACCAACTGGGCGTAGTCACGAGTACTGCGTTGACAAGGACTGCAGTGGACCCCGTAGAGGCCAAGGCGGCGAAGACGCGTATGTGTCCGACGGACGTCAGGGCGATCGGAATGACCTTGGCCCCCGCGAGGTACCCGGCGAAGTGCACGGCCATGACAACTCCCATGGCACCCGCACCAATACCCTCCGACTCTCCGCGAAGCGGTAGCAGGATGCGCTGCAGCCCGGTACCAACTTGTAGAAGGGCGAACCCCAGAAACAGTGCCCAGACGCCAAGGAGCGACGAGATAGCCGACGACCGGATCTCCGTGGGGCCGCTCAACGAAGGGTCCTCACACCCTTCCCGACATGGTCGGGTGACGGCACTTCTGCATGGCCCGCAGCGGCGGCTAGGGCGGCCGAGGCCACCGGTTCGACCATCGGGGCCACCATGGGGCCACTTGGCCCCTGGACGACGTGTAGCAGCATGCACTCCTGGGTGGCCACCGGATCGGACTCGTCGTCGGCAAAGAGGTCATGGTGAACGTGAAGCCGCTTGGCGTCAGCGCCGAGGACCAACGAGTCGGTATAGATCTCCGCTCCTTCCCTGACCTCACGTAGGTACCGGATGCGGGTCTCCACGGTGTAAAAGGTGCCATTGGTCGCCAGGTAGTCGGATCCGAACCCCAGAGTCGACAGGATGGCATCGGTGGCATGACCGAATGCCACGCCATAGAAGCCCTCGGTCAGGTGGCCGTTGTAGTCGATCCATTCGGGGGGCACAACGGCGCGCCATACCTGAAGGGGTTCGGTTGCTGCCTCCATGGGGAGACCTCCGACGTTGAACTCCGCCCGGCGGCGGCGCGGACGCGCGCAATCTACGGCTCATTGGGGATCGGGAGCAATCACCTCTGGTGGTCATGGGGCACAAGAGGCTCCAGGGGATGCTGTTAGCCCAGAGGGCCCGGCGGAAGGGTCCTCGGATCAAGGGTGGCCAACGCCCCGATGTCAGGTGCTGGCGCCGTACCGAAGACCTCTTCGGCGGCACATAGAAGGGCTACTAGGGCGGCATCGTCATGACGTCGTCCAGCAAACTGGACCCCTACCGGAAGACCACCGTCGGTGAAGCCTGCCGGTAGGGACGCCGACGGTGCGCCAGTCACGGTGATCCTCGAACAGGACCGCATCCAGTGGGTGTAGTGGTCCAGGGGCACACCGTCGATCTCGTCAACCCATTCCAAGCCGACGGGAAAAGGTGGTACCTGGGTGGTCGGGGAAAGGAACGCATCGAATCGACCCTCGACGAAGAACCGATCCCAGTCAGATCGGATACGCCCCTCGGTGGCCACTGCCGCGGCTATCCGGTCTGCATTCAGAGAAAGTCCCAGTCGTATCTCGTAGCGGGCTGTGGCCTTCACCCGCTCGTCGTCGACGAGCGGCGCCATGTGAAAGGTCTGGAAGAGGGCCCGTAGGTCCTCGAAACAGCGATCGGCACCAGTGAGGTCGGGGCAGGCTTCTTCGACCTCCCATCCGGCATCCGCCAGTGCCTCGACGGCCCGAGCTGTGGCCGTCCGGATGTCGGGATCTACCGGAAGGTCTCCGAGGTCGGGAGAGAACGCCACCCGAGGAGCAGTTGTGACGGGCTCTATCGACACTTCGGAAGCGCTCATCACCCCCAGAAGGAGTGCTATGTCCGCCACCGTCCGGCCCATTGGGCCGGTGATCGGTTGGTCGGTTCGGGGGTCGGGATTCACGTCGTGGGGAATGGATCCCGTGGTCGGACGGAAACCGACCACCGCGTTGAAGGCTGCAGGATTCCGTAGCGAGCCACCCAGGTCAGAACCGTCGGCGATGGAGAGCGAGCCACAGGCAAGCCCCACGGCAGCACCACCACTGGATCCGCCTGCGCTGCGTGTCGGGTCCCATGGGTTACGGGTCAGTCCCAGAACCGGATTGAAGGTATGGGAACCCTTCCCAAACTCGGGTGTGTTGGTCTTGCCGACGGGCACTACGCCACACCGGCGGAGATGGGCGATCAGGGGTGCGTCTTCGGACGGTACGCGGTCCTCGAAGACCAACGATCCCCGGGTGGTCCGGACGCCGGCGGTGTCAACGAGATCCTTGAAGGCGGTGACCAGGCCACGCAGAGGTTCACCCTCAAGCAGGGTCGGGTCGTTGTCGAGCCGACTGGCCAGGCGCTCTGCGGTATCCCAGTGGACGGTTGGTATGGCGTTGACCACCGGCTCGGTCATCTCGGCCCGGGTCCGGCAGTCGGCCAAGAGTTCTCGGCACGATGCCTTGCCGGTGTCCAGTAGCACCCTCTGCTCGGTGGCGGTCAACCCTGCGAGATCCATCGTCGGCGAACCCTAGGGGACGTCGCTGATCAACTTCTTGCCGGTCTCGGACCGGAAATCCGGTCAGTGGCCGTGCAGCTCCCAACCGTGGGGGACCGATAGCCCGAACTCGGTGCAGGCGTCGGCCACAGCGGTAAACAGGAACTTCCCGAACGACCGCTCGCAGCTGATCAGAAACGATGTCTGGCCACCCTGGTCGTCGCGCACCCAGTCGCAGCCCACGGCGCCCAAAGAACCGCTGAACACAGCGCCGTTGGGCGTGAGCTCGTCGGACAGGTCGAGGTTGCAGATCTTGGACAACGACGCCGTGGCATTCACCCCACTGATCCTCAACATCGCCCGACCGTGGGTGATGTCGATGACCGTGACGAAGCCTTCGGTCGGTACCGATGCCGCGATTGCACCGGCTCGGCCCGGGTTCCCGTAGATAGTCCACTCGTCGGGTCGGGTGCCGCAGACCAGGTCGCCGTCGGCGTTCCGGTTACTGCTCCCGTAGGAGACGCCCAAGGTCGCCGCGGCAGCCGTGGTGGTGCCGGCTCGAACCTGAACCTTGGTGGTGGCGTAGGCGTCGGCCAGGGTCACACCTCCGTCAGGGGAGGTGAGCGGACCGACGTCCACTGGACTATGCATCGTGGTCTCAGACACGCTGGCGTGCTCCTTCGTGATCGAAGTGGGCGTGGTGCTCCTGCACCAACGCTTTGATGCGCCGACCGTCGGCCAGCAGCACCGTGATCTCGGTTCCGGTGGCCGACATCGACGGATCGACCTGCCCGAGGCAGATCGATCGACCCAGCGTCGGCGACATCCGGCTCGAGGTGATCCGACCAAGGATCGTGTTCTCGTTGCCGTCCACGATCTGGGCAGCCTCCTCTGGAACGATCGAGCCGTCCACAGTCTGGATGCCCACCAGGATTGGGAGGTCATCTCGCTCGTAAGCGTGCTTCAACTCGGGCAACCCCAGCGTGTCGGGCTTGTCGAGCTTCACCAGACCACCGAGGCCTGCCGTCGGGGCCTTGGATAGCCCGTCGGTGTCCTGGCCCACGATGTAGTGGCCTTTCTCCAGGCGAAGAATCCGTTGGGCCTCGACGCCGAATGGGGCGCAACCCAAGTCGGCTCCGGTCTCCAGCAGGGTCTCCCATACGTGGAGGGCGTGCCCTGAGGGCACGTGAACCTCATATGACAGTTCCCCGGTGAAGCCAATCCGCCAGATGATGCAGTCCGACACGTCGGCCACCGTGCCCTGCCGCACACTGAAGTACGGAAATGCATCGGCGCTCAGGTCGACCCCCTTGGTCAGGCGTTCAAGCAGTGTCCTGCTGTTCGGGCCTGCCACGTTGATGCTGGTCAATCCGCCGGTGACGGCGGTGACGTGCACGTCCCACTCCGGATGGGCGGTCTGCAGCCAGTCCTCAAGCATCTCCCATACCGCTCCGGCCCCCGACGACGTCGTCGTCATGAGCCAATGGTCCTCGCCAAGGCGACCGGTCACTCCGTCGTCGGAGACGACGCCGTCCTCGGCCACCATGGCGCCGTAGCGCACCCGACCAACGTCGAGCTTCTGCCATTTGTTGACGTACACCAGCTCAAGGAGCTTGGGTACGTCGGCGCCACGGAGGTCGAGCTTGCCCAATGGGGTTACGTCGATGAGACCGACGTTGGCACGCACATTGGCGGCTTCGGCCATCGCATCGCCGTACTGGTCGGGACGAACCCACTGTCCAGCAAGGAGCGGCGTCGACCCGTGGGCCTCGTGCCAGTCCTGCAGGGCCGAGCGACGTATCGGCTCGAGGATCCGCCCGGCGAGGGCGCCCAACGAGATCGGCGAGTACGGCGGGCGCCACACGGTGGTCCCGATGTCGGCCATGTCGACACCGTTTGCCTCAGCCAGCACGGAAGCGGCGTTAACCGTCTCGAGCTTGCCCTGGGACGGACCCATGGTCACGGTGGTGTACCGCTTCATGAGCTCGATGGAGTCGAAACCTTCTTTGGAGGCCTGGACGAGGTCCTTGGATGAAACATCCTCAGAGAAGTCGACCATGCCGTGGGTACTGCTCTTGTAGCACTCCGGATGTGGGTTGCGACCAAGAGGTGTGCGGCTGTCGGCCATCTCTTCTGGTTTAGGCCATGTGGGATTACCGGCACGTGCCGTCTGGCTGATCCGGTCGTGCCGGCGACGCAGCGACCGGTTGGCCGCCAGCTCGCCGGTGGCCCGACCGTGCGTCTCTAGCTCGACGGTCGACCCGTCGCCGGCGATGCCCCCTGTAGCCAGAATGTTGTTGGGTAGGACGCCAGACGAGAAGTACCGAGCGGCGGTGGCGTCATACACCGGGCGATCACCGCCCATGTTGAGCAACGACGTCGGTGCGGTCCAGCCGGTAGCCGTGACGACAGTGTCGGCACTCAACGACCGACCGTCACTCACCTCCACCTTCGAAACACGCCCCTTGCCCTCGACGGACACGATGGTCTCGCCCTTGCGAGCATCCAGTACGGCAACGATCTCAACGCCAGCACGCTCCAGGTCTGCAACGGCAGCGTCGCCCTCCTCGTTCGCGGTCAAGACGACGGCCCGATTGCCCGGCTTCACGCCAAACAGGTTGATGAGGCGTCGTACGGCACCCGCCAGCAGGACACCGGGGGTGTCATTGCCGGCGAAAACGTAGGGACGCTCGATTAGGCCGGCAGCCACCACCATCACGCCAGCGCGTGCCTTGAGAAGGCGTTCGGGGGCAATGGGGTGGTTCCGCTGATTTACGGCGATCCAGTTGTGGTCGTATCGCCCGGTGACCGTCGAGTCGACTAGCACCTCGATGTTCGCATGCGCCTCACAAGCGGCAGCGAGGTCAGCGGCCGCAGACCGCTGGGCGTCGTCCCCCCAGCGGAGGTGGCCACCTAGTTCGGTGTAGTGCTCGACGAGGAGCACCGAGGCACCAGCATCGGCCGCAGCCAACGCCGCGCCCATGCCGGCGGGTCCGCCGCCGGCAACCAGAACGTCTGGGTGGACATACCGTTTGTCGTAGGCACCGTGTGTGCTGGTCCTCCAGTGGATCTCGCCGCCTGGGGCGAACTTCCGCAGGATCTTTTGGTAAAGCGGCCACAGGAACTGTGGACGCATGAAGGTCTTGTAGTAAAAGCCCGATGACAGGAAGCGCCCCACCAACTGGTTAGCCGCCGCGAGGTCAAATTTGAGGCTTGGCCACACGTTTTGGGTCGAGACCTCCATCCCGGCCTGCAACTTGCGGCTGCCAGCCCGAACGTTGGGCTCGTCACCAACTTGTAGGAACAGGTTCGGGTCCCAGTGGTCGGCCGTCATGATGCCGCGCCTGCGGTGGTACTTCATGGAGCGACCGAACACGTCGACGCCGTTGGCGGCGATTGCCGAGGCAATGGTGTCGCCCTCAAAGCCGGTCATCTGTTTGCCGTTCCAGGTGAAGGAAAGACTGGTGGACCGGTCGATCACCTCTCCGGGCTGTACGGGAAGTCGGTTCGTCATGACGCCTCCTGACCACGGATTTCATTGGTGGCCGTGTTGCGTTCGATTGTGAAATACCGGCGGCAGCCGCCCCGGCAGTACCAGGTCTCTGTGACCCAGCCGGCGGGATTGGGTCGCATGTACAGGTATTCGCGCCACTCGCTCAACGAGCATGTGCCGGGATCGGGCCGGGAGATGACCTCTCCAGCCGGTCGAAGGTCCCCGGAGTTCCGGGGACCACAGTTGGGACAGGGAACAATGATCATTAGTGACCCACCGCCGCAGCACCCTTTTCGCCAACAAGGTCACCCTCGGTGAAGCGTTCGATGCCGAAGGCTGCGATCAGGTCCGCATTGCGACCGGTGGCGATCGTCTCAGCCAGGGTTTCGCCAGCCACCGGGCCGGCCTTGAATCCGTAGGTACCCCAGCCGACGTCGACCAGGTAGCCCTCGACGGGTGTGTTGCCCATCACAGGCGAGTAGTCCGGAGTCATGTCACACAACCCAGACCACTGGCGCAGCAGGCGCATCTTGGAGATGCCCGGCATGAGCTCCAGTACGTGGCCGGCCAGTTCCTCGGTGAACTCGAGGGTGCCATTGACCCGGTAGGTGCCCACCGGGTCGACTGAAGCGCCGAACACGAGCTCGCCGCGGTCGGTCTGACTGACGTAGACGTGCAGTGAACCCGACACCACCACGGTTGGCAGGAACACCTTGCACGGCTCGGTGACCGCCGCCTGCAAGGGGTGGGTGGTAATGGGTAGTGGCACCCCGGCCATGTTGGAAATCAACGTCGCCCAACCGGCCGTGCAGTTCACGACAACTGGGGCACTGATATCGCCACGGCTGGTCTTGACGCCAGTGACCTTGCCGCCCGCACCCTTCCCCCCGGGGCCTGAACCGCCCTCGACCATGATGTCGAGGACCTCGGTCTCCTGGAGGATATGGACGTCGTGTACATCAGCACCGCGGGCGTAGCCCCAGACAACCGCGTCGTGCCGGACGATGCCGCCCGGGGGGTGGTGAAGTGCACCCAGGATCGGGTACCGGGTGTCCGACGAGATGTCGAGACTGGGCGCCTGCTTCTTGACCTCCTGGGGGTCGATGACGCTGGAGTCGATGCCTTGGAGCTTGTTGACCTCAGCCCGCCAGTGCATGGTCCGAAGCGCAGAGTCGGTGTGGGCCAGTGTCAGATGGCCCCGTCTGGAGAACATGACGTTCAAGTTCAGGTCGGTAGCCATCGTGTTGTACAGAGTGAGCGACCGGTCATAAAAGGCCACGCCCTCCGGCGTGAGGTAGTTGGAGCGCACGATGGCCGTATTGCGACCTGAGCCACCGCCACCGATGTAACCCTTGTCGACCACGGCGACGTTGGTGATGCCGTGGTTCTCGGCCAGGTAATAGGCGGTGGCCAAGCCGTGCAGGCCGCCACCGACGATGACCACGTCGTATGACGATCGCATCTCTGGGCGTCGCCACATTCTCGGCCAATCGCCCCCGGTCAGACCGTGCTTGATCAGCGAGCTCGCCGAGTACTTCGGGGATTGTTTCCCCATGGGCTGTCTTCCCTTCTTCCTAGAGTTCGACCCTGCGCCACGGAAGTGGGTTGACCCCGGTTCCGTAGAGCGGTTGATCGTCGGATTCGTCGCCGGCTGGAATCCGAGTGGATCCGGTGAACCGGTCAGCGAGCATGTTGTGAAACCGGTGGAGTGGCTCCTCGAAACGCGGGGAAAGGCGGCCCGGCGTGTACCCGCCGGCGGTGAGGCCCTTTTGTCCACGCTGAACGATGTCGATGTCCTCACCGTTGACGTCCAGCCAGAAATCCCGGGTGGTGGCGAAGTCCTCGTCTGCAACGTGGGGATTGGACGGCGGTAGCAACCAGGTACAGACCTCACGGGTCATGCCGGGTGCGATCGGTTCAAGGCGCATCACGAAGACGTGGTTGGGAAGGATGCTAAGGAGCACGTTCGGGAACAGCGCGATGAACCGTCCACTGGCCATATGGGATTGGTCGAGCCCCTCGGCGGGGGGCATGGTCGCCCAGTCGCCCCGCTCGTCGTTGGACAGCGGGGTGGTGGTCTGACCGCAGTACATGCCGGCGCCCTGGTAGCGGTAGTGGTCTTCGACCCTGGAGACCTTCGCCAGTTCCGGATGAACCCAGCGAAGGTGGTAGTACTCCTGGAAGTTCTCGCTGATGAGCTTCCAGTTGGATTCGATCTCCATGCACTGGGTCAAGTGACTCCGCCAATCGGCCAGCCGGTAGCCATACAGCCGGTCGCCGAGGTCGCCGAACCATTCGTGTACCGGCGGGGTTTCTTCGGACAGGCAGACCACTAGAAGGCACTGCCAGGTATCGACCCGCACCGGGTGAAGCCCGTAGTCAGAAGGATCGAACCCGTCCACGCCAGCATCGGCGAACTTCGGAGTGGCCATGAGGGCACCGTCACGGTCGTAGCCCCAGCGGTGATATGGGCATCGGATCATGCTGCCTAACGTGCAGTCGTCCTCGAGCAACTGGGTACCGCGATGGCTGCACGAATTCATGAAGCCTCGAAGACGACCGTCGGCGTTACGGGTGAGGATCACCGAGCGGCCGGCGACCGTTCTCACAATGGCGCTACCAGGGGAATCAAGCTCGTCGTGGAGGCCGACACAGACCCACGAGGTGGCGAAGACGCACTCTTGTTCGTCGGCGAAGAAGGACTCGTCGACGTAACAGTCGGCCGGGAGCGCGTGGGCCTCGTGGACGGGACGCCGAGTCCCGACCCATGCCTCCTCGGTGGTCCATCGGGACTCCGGGACGAAATACAACTGTTCGGTGGAAGTGGTCATACAGCAAAGGGAGTCGCATTCGTGATCATCTGTCCACGGCGACAACGGCGCGACGGTACGCCCGGTTTCACTCTGTGTAAAGCATGAGTAATCTCATGGGACCATGAATCAGATCACTACCCACCAGTCCGGCGCAAGCGGCCCGACATCAAGGACCGGAGACCTCCCGTCGATCCAAGGACTGAACACGTTCGCCATAGTGGCACGACATGAAAGTTTCTCTAGCGCGGCAGACGAACTAGAGATCGGCCAGTCGGCGATCAGCCACGCCATCCGCCAGTTGGAACGATGGTTCGGTTGCGCCCTGTTCGATCGAGACCACCGGGGGATACGCCTCACCGCAGAGGGTCGGATCCTGGCTGACGGCGTGGGTGCCGGTCTGGCCCGTGTCCACCAAGCGGTCCGAGACGTCCAATACCTCCACGACCACCTCACCGAGGTGGTGACCATCTCGGTATCCACGGCCACGGCCAGCAACTGGCTGATTCCCCGTCTGACCCGATTCAAGGCCGATCACCCGGAGATCGACGTGCGATGTGTCACCACGGATTCGGATCGCAATTTTGACACCGGATCGGTCGACCTGTTCATCCCAGTTGGTCGGGCCCGTTGGCCGGGCTGCCAACGATGGGCCCTGACCGACGAGACCGTCTATCCGGTCTGCAGCCCGGAGTACGCCGCATCCGTCGGGCCGATGCCGTGGACATCCGATCAGTTGATGGGAGCGGACCTTCTGGCGCTTCAGGAACGACACCGATCCCGGATGCGATGGTCCGAGTGGTTAGCCGCCGCCGGCTCCGGTGTGCTGGGCGGGGCAGGTCAAGGCATCACCAATGACTACTCGGTACTGCTCCACGCCGCCATGGAGGGGCAGGGGGTTGCCCTTGGATGGCACCACCTGGTGTCCGACCTGGTAGCGCAGGGGCGCCTCGTGCGACCGATGGCTGAGGCGGTCACCACTGACGAGCCGTTGTGGCTGAACGCACCGCCGGGCCGCTCCCTCGACTCCGCCACTGAACTGCTGCGCGACTGGCTGCTCGACCACGCTTGAGGAAGTGCCGGCTGGGGGGCCGACCTAGGGTGCGGCCATGAATGAACCCGCCATCTCCGGCCTGCATGTCATCGACCATCCGCTGGTGGCCCACAAGCTCACCCAGATGCGACGGGTCGAGACGCCCAGTGGGCAGTTCCGATCCCTGCTGACCGAGATCAGTCTCCTCTTGGCTTACGAGGTGACACGTGACCTCGAGCTACGAAACGTCCGGATCACCACGCCGATGACCGAAACCGATCAGCCGGAACTGGTCGAGGATCCGGTGGTGGTGTCGATCCTCCGGGCCGGCAACGGGCTACTCGACGGCGTGCTCCAGGTGATCCCTTCGGCCCGGGTAGGCCATGTCGGCCTCTATAGGGACCACGACACCCTCGAAGCTGTCGAGTACTACTGCAAGTTCCCTCCGCTGAAAGGCCGAACGATCATCGTGGTGGACCCCATGTTGGCTACCGGCAACTCAGCCGCCGCGGCCCTCGACCGAATAAAGCTCGACGGGCCGGCGTCGATTCGGTTTCTGTGCCTCCTGGCAGCCCCGGAGGGCATCGAGGCTCTTCAGGTCGCCCATCCCGACGTGGCCATCTGGACGGCATCGGTCGACGAATGTCTAAACGAGGTTGGCTACATCGTTCCCGGGCTTGGAGACGCCGGTGACCGGATCTTCGGGACGACTTGATTCGGGGTTGTTTCGGTGAAACAAGTTCACGTTGGCGGCCGGCTGGGTGCCGCCGTGCTGATCCTGATGGCCTTCGGCCTGATGGCTGCCCTGACCACTGGACCGGCGCGAGCGGCCCCGACTGGTCTGGTGGATGTCGGTGAAGTGGAGGACACCGGGGCCGAGATCGGTGGGGCCGACGGCCACCCGACCAGCCGAGACCCCGGGGTCGTCTACCTGACTTTCGACGACGGTCCCGACCAACTCTTCACCCCGATCCTGCTGGACCTGCTGGATCGGCACGGCGCCCGCGCCACCTTCTTCCTCCTGGGACGGAACCTGGCAGCCCGGTGGGGGAGTGACGAGGTTCAGGACCTGTTGAACCGGGGGCATGCGGTCGGCAATCACTCCACTCACCACCGGAAGTTGACCGAACAGGATCCATGGAGCGTGGCCGCTGATCTCGAGGAAGCGTCGCTTCTACTGGCCGACCGGACTGGATTCCGACCCTCGTGCTGGCGTGCGCCCTACGGCGACCTTAACGAGATGGTCCACTCGGTGGCCGGTTCGCTGGACATGACCCATGTCGGCTGGACTGC
Organism: Acidimicrobiales bacterium; assembly: GCA_030747595.1. NCBI lineage: Bacteria > Bacillati > Actinomycetota > Acidimicrobiia > Acidimicrobiales > Acidimicrobiales bacterium. Next base: position 71,203 of record JASLKK010000009.1, read on the forward strand.
CGATCCACAGGAGTGGCTCAACCCCTGGGTACCAGTAGTTGTTGACTACTTGACCCGAAAGCGGCGCGACGGTGCGGTGGTGTTGCTTCACGACCGGAAGTGGCTGTCGCTCCACATCGTGGACGACCTGCTACCGGTATTCCACGACGACGGATGGAGGTTCGATGCCTTGCCGACTTGTCGTGCCCCGGGGGAACGTGAAGCCCGGATGGCGACCCGGGGGAGCGATGCCACGCCGGTTGGCCGGGTGGATCGGGTAGCGACCGTCGGTGCTGTCCTGGAGGTCACGGGTTGGGCTTACGACGCCGACGCCCCGAGGGGCGGTCTGGACATCCGCGTGAGTGTGGGCGACCCCGACCAGGAGGCACCGACCACGACGGCGTCCCGGACAGGATCAGACCACGACTTCATCGTTCACCTGGACGAGGTTCCCGACGCCCTAATTTGCGTGTGGGCGGTTGACGCCGGACGACGACAGGACGCTTCCCTTGGTTGTCATCGCCCCGAGATCGCCCCCGAGGGGTGATGACACCCGTACCCTCCGTCGGGTGACACGGCAGTTTCCCAACGGGCCACCCGTAGACGAGGCAACGGCCCTCCTGTCCGTTCAGCACCGGGTGGCCCGCGCCATGAGCTTGGTGACCCGGCTCGAGATCGGGCCCCCACCCGATGTCACGCCCGGTCCGGTCATCCACGCAGCCAACCACCGGAGTCTGGCTGACCTCCTCCTGGCGGCCAATACATTCAGCCGTTGGGGATGGCCCATCCGCCCCCTGGTGGCCGGCTCGTACTTCAAGCGGGCGGGCATCGGTTGGCTGCTCAAGCGTCTACGTTGCATTCCAGTCGATGGCACGGAAGCGCTGGAGCTGGCCACCGATGCGCTGCACCAGGGATGGTCGGTGGCGATTATGCCGGAGGGTCGGATCGTGCCCGAAGCGGAATGGGCCCCGACCGGGGTGGGGCGTGCCCGTTCGGGGATTGGACGTCTGGCCATGGACACCGGCCTCCCGGTGGTGGCTATCGGCGCCAGCGGTACTGAACGCTTCTGGCCCCGCGGGGCGTCCATGCCTCGGATTAGGCCGGGTCACCGATTTCCTCTAGCCGTGAGCTCCGAGGTGGTGGGTGTCATTGCCGACGAGGCGGCCCGGGATGCAACCGACCGGATCATGGAGGCCATCGCCCGTCAGGTTGTCGAGTCGGATCGCAAGACCGGTCGAGTTGCCTGAGGGCTGGTGGATAAACCCTGAACGTGTCTGTAAGGGGCCCACGCGCCGAAGTCCGTTCGCAGGGCCTCGGAGACGAGCACCGTTTCCGGCGGGCTTTCGACAGTTCGGCGTTCGTCCAGCGCCGACCCTTGCTATGTCACTTCGGGCTCCTATTGTCCGTTCATGTCGTCTACACCCGTGCCCGCCGTCGAGGTTGAGGTACTGGCCACCTACGACTCCTCGGCAGACCTCGAGGGGAAGCGGAGGTGGACGCCGGACAAGCGAATGCAACTCGGTCCCGTGGGTCACATCGCTGACGAGCGTGAGCTCCTGCTGGGCCGTTCCTGGGAACACTTCGACGCCCACCTTGTGGCTCCGACGGTTGGAGCGGTGCTGCACGGCGTCGACCTGTCTGGCGACCTGCCAATCGAGGTCATCGACGATGTCCAGATCGCGCTGGACACCTACAAGGTCGTCTTCTTCCGTGAACAGCACTTGACCAAGGACCAGCACTTGAGACTCGCTCGGCGGTTCGGCGAGTTGGAGGTCCACCCGTTCCTTCCATCCGACGACTTTCAGCCGGAGCTGGTCCGTTTCGACAAAGGCCCAGACGTCGGCGGCTATGAGAACAACTGGCACCATGACGTGACCTGGAGAGAAAGGCCCTCGAAGTCGACCATCCTGCGGTGCGTCGAGGCGCCACCGATCGGTGGAGACACCTTGTTCGCTGACATGTGTGCCGCACACGACGGGCTTCCCGGCGACCTGCGAGCCGAGATCGACGGTCTCTCGGCGGTCCATTCTTTCGAGCGGTCGTTCGGCTCGCAGGTGCCCGATGAACGCAAGGACGAGTTTCGAGCCCTTTACCCAGAAGTCGAACACCCTGTGGTCTGCACTCATGATCGAACCGGCCGTCAGTTTCTCTATGTGAACAGAGTCTTCGTAGATCGATTCGTTGGCCGCAGCCATGGGGAAAGTATTGACCTATTGGACCGCCTCTGTCGACAGACGGATTACCCCGAATACCAGTGCCGTTTTCGCTGGGAACCAGGGTCTATCGCCTTCTGGGACAACCGGTCCGTCCAGCATTACGCGAGCAGCGACTACTGGCCCGCCGTGCGAGTCATGGAACGTGCCAGCATCAGGGGAGAACGCCCCGTCGCCTAATGCAGGCAGTATTGGACGCTTTTAGGAGTCCTGTTACCAGAGGCCGGTGCTCATGCCTCCGGCCAACGTTGCTCCCAGCTCAGTGGCTGCTTCTAGGTCGGCATCGGTGACGTCCCCCGTCACCACTAACGGCGGTATGACTGCCCGCCAGTCCAGACCAGTGGCCAGCGGGACCACGGCCTCAACCGCTGCAGATCCACCTCCCCCAGCCTTGACGAGGAGTCCGTAGGGCCGGGCTCTTGTGTGTTCCAGGCACGGGTAGTAGGTCCGATCGAAGAAGTCTTTCAAGGCTCCGGACATGTACCCGAAGTTCTCCGGGGTGGCTAGGAGGTAGCCGTCAGCGCCCAGGACGTCGTCGACGTCGGCTTCGAACGCTCCGCGGACGACCACGTCGACATGCATGCCGGCGGTTGCAGCTATTGCCGGGTCCCGAGCACCGGCAACTGCAGCGTCCACCAGCATTTGGGTCCCGCCAGAAGCAGAATGCAGGACCACCAGCAGTTGGAGCGTCTCGTCGTCTGTCACCGGGGCAGGGTCTTCATCTGAGATGGGTTCAGAAGTGATACGGGAAGTCGTCGAAGTCCTGGGGGCGCTTCTCCAGGAAGGCGTCACGACCCTCCCGGGCCTCGTCGGTGCCGTAGGCCAAACGGGTGGCCTCGCCGGCGAACACCTGCTGGCCAACCAGCCCGTCATCAATGAGGTTGAACGAGAATTTGAGCATTCTTTGAGCCATCGGACTCTTTGCGTTGATGGCGGCTGCCCACTCGAGGGCCGCCTCCTCAAGTCGTTCGTGCTCGACGACCTCGTTGACGGCGCCCATGGCATGCATTTGCTCCGCGTCGTATTCCCGACCGAGGAAGAAAATTTCCCGGGCGAACTTTTGTCCCACCTGGCGTGCCAGGTATGCCGATCCGAAGCCACCGTCGAAACTGGCCACATCGGCGTCGGTTTGCTTGAATTTCGCGTGCTGCCGACTGGCCAGAGTGAGGTCGGCCACCACGTGGAGGCTGTGACCACCGCCGGCCGCCCAGCCGGGCACCACGGCGATGACAACCTTGGGCATGAACCGGATAAGTCGTTGCACTTCGAGAATATGGAGGCGACCAGTGCGCGCGGGATCCACCGACTCAGCGGTGTCTCCGTCGGCGTAGCGGTAACCGTCCGTTCCGCGGATCCGTTGGTCGCCGCCCGAGCAAAAGGCCCAACCGCCGTCACTGCTGGACGGACCGTTGCCGGTTAACAGGACGGTGCCCACGTCGGAACTCATCCGGGCATGGTCCAAGACCCTGAACAACTCGTCGACCGTGTGCGGTCGGAAGGCGTTCCGCACCTCTGGCCGATCAAAGGCGATCCGCACTGTGGCCTGGTCCACGGCCCGGTGGTAGGTCAGGTCGGTCAGGTCGAAGCCCGGCACCACCTCCCACCTACTGGGATCGAAGATCGCTGAAATCGTGCGGTCCGAATCGTCCGTCGTCATGGGCCGGGAGCATAGGACCGGATCTAGATCGGGCTGGAACCAGCCCCGCGATCGCTCCGTCGATATCCGGCATTCCTGCTGAAGAAGCGCCAGCTCAGGGCATCTAGGGCACCCCAAAACCGGATAGGCATTCCTCAAGGGCACTTGGCGTGCCCGGCGCCAGACTTAGAGCTTCACTCAGTCCCATAGCCTGTAAATCGTCATAAGTGACGGGCATCATCTTCGACACCGCTGCATCTATCCAGGTGTCGTCTGGCACCGCCAATGCCGAGGTTGACGACTGATCGCCGAAACCGGTGATCACGGCCATGCCCGTTGGCCCTACGTCCAGCGTGGTGACCGTGAGGTCAGGCCGGTTCTCCCGGAGGAGCACGACCGCCTTCCATACGTCACCGCTCCACACGGCTGTCATCCGATCACGGGTGGACGTGGCAGCGTCGATCGGCAGGACGTCATGGACCAGCACCACCGTTCCCGGATGGGCGTAAGGCTCGATGGCCAGAACATCAGCCATCGCCACCTCGAAGTGATGCAGTCCGTCAACGAACGCCAGGTCCACCGAACCACCCAGGAGACCTGTGACGTCGTGAGACTTGAAGAACTCCTCAGAGGTGGCGGCAACCATCGTCCAGTCGGGATGGTCGAGGGCCGTGACCAGCGGTTCTGGGTCGACTCCCACGATCTTGGTCTGGGGTCGAACGAGGCCAAGCGAGTGTCCCTGATTGACGCCGATTTCCAGGTAGCGGACTGGTCGTAACCGTCGGTGTACGTCGACCAGGAGGTGGAAGTACGTCGGATAATCGACGTCTCCGGCTGCCGATACGGGCAGTTCAGCTACCGGATCTTCGTTCAATGGGTCCGTTGCCACCAGACGCCCGTCCAGTCAACCGGGACGACCACCTCGGAAATGTTGCATCTAGCGCGGTAGTCCTCGACGGCCTGCCGGCATGGTTCGAACGCCCCGTAGTCGTCCACGATCAGGATCCCGCCCACTGAGAGCTTCGGATACAGGTTCTCGAGTGCCTCCCACGTTGACTGGTAGAGATCGCCGTCTAACCGCAGCAGGGCGAGGCGCTCGATGGGGGCCGTGGGCAGCGTGTCGGCGAACCAACCCTCTAGGAAGCGAACTTGGCTATCCAACAGTCCGTAGCGGGCGAACGATGCCTCGACCTCAGGTCGCGAAACGGCCAGTGCCTCCACCTCGGAGAGGTCTACTCCCTTGTCTGCCGGCCAAGTTTCAGCATCGGGTGGCGGTAGTCCCCGGAACGAGTCGGCCACCCATACGGATCGGTTGTCGTCTCCCCATGCGGCCAGGGCACCTCGCATAAGGACCGTGGCTCCACCACGCCACACGCCGGTCTCCATCAGGTCGCCGGGCACATCGTTGTCGAGCACCATGGTCAGGCAGTCCACAAGGTTGTCGAGTCGCCGCCGACCGATCATGGTCTCTGCCGAAGCTGGCCAGTCGCGTCCTTCAGAGCGGGCTGCTATCTCGACGTCGGGTTCCATTTCTGGAAACAAATCCCGACACAGACAGCCGGCCATCAAGTCCAGATAACGACGACGAAGAAGAGCGGACGACCCATCGATCATTCTTGACCCTCCTTTAACCCCGTCCAGCGACTCCCGCCTGTCGTCAACGGTTGTCGGGTCGCCTCGGTCAGTCAAGGGCCTCAAGGGCTCCTGATTGGATTAGGACGTCGACATGCCCTGGATCCATTCCTAGATCCCCGGTGCAGAAACGGCGACTGTGTTCTCCGATGAATGGTGCCTGGAAGATTGCCGGGGGGCCCATGCCCGACCCAGTGAAGCACGGGCCGGCTAGAACAATGGGTCCCAGTCCCTGCTGATCGACGTCCATCAGGAAACCGCGTTCGGCGAGATGCGGATCCTCGAGCTGGTCGACACAGAACATCACCCGGCCGGCCGGTACGCCTTCGGCCTGGCAGCGATTCTGGACCTCGGCCCGATCTAAACCAGCCGTCCATTCGGCTACGAGCCTTTCTACACGTGCCCGGTCGGCCATTCGTCCCTTAGTGGTGGCCAACGAGGACTCCCGAGCCCAATCCGGGTTGCCCATGGCCCGACAAAGACCCTCCCAGTCCTTGTCCTCGCGAACACACACCACGACCCACCGTTGTTCACCGGCACAGGGAAAGGTTCCCCATGGCGCTCCACCTGGAGAGGAGTTCCCCCGGGGTTGCACACTGCCTGGATTGAGCGCTTCGGCCAGGAACTCGTCGGCCAATGTGGCCATGAGCGCCTCGACTTGAGCGACCTCCACGTGCGAGCCGGTGGCGCCCCGGTCCCGACCGACTACCGCGGCCAATGCGCCAAGCGCCCCGAGTCGACCGGCCAAGTGATCTGGGTGGATCGCGTTGCTGCCCGGAGGTCCGGCTCCGTCGTCGAATGCCCACAACCAACTGAGACCACCGGTCGTCTGGATGGTGGGACCGTAGCCAGACCACTCGGCCTGAGGCCCCCGTGACCCCATCAACTGGCTGGACATGAGAACGGCGCCAGGGTTCATCCGATGGACGTCGTTCCAACCGATCCCGAGGGCAGCCATCGTGCCCGTCGAGTTGTTTTCCACGATGACATCGGCCCACGCCACCAGATGTTCGATGACCTGGAGGGAGTCCGGGTGCTTTAGGTCGAGACCTAGACACCGCTTGGTCCGATTCGACGACGCAAACGGGCTGCTCATCTCGCTGCCCATGATGATGCGGATGAAGTCGGGATAGGCATGGCTTTCGACCTTGACCACGTCGGCGCCGTATTCGGCAAGCATGCGGCCGCATTCCACCCCGACACCGCCGTGTCCCAAGTCGGCCACCCGTAGGCCCCGTAACGGTAGATCCGATGCCGGTCCTAGTGGCGAGGACATGGTGAAACGGGGGCCATCGAAGGACGCCTTGTGTTCACCGGGTTCGGGGGCCCGCTGTCGATGACCGATACGAACTCCGTCGATTTCCATGGATCCGGCAAATACTGGTGCTTCTACTCCAGGGGTGACCTCGGCGGTCGTGAAGGTGCCTCGGGCAGCAAAGTGTTCATCGGTTAGGAGGTCAGCCGGTGAGAGCAGGGGAGTGGCCACCACCCCTCGGCGTTGGGCTTCGCGGCATCCTTCGATCATGGGCAGCCCGGCCCAGTGTCCGGCGTACAACTCATTGATGACGTCGGCGTTCATAAGCCGGTTGACGTAGTCGGCCCAGTAGTCATCGGCGAACGCCTCGGGTGAACCCATCCACTCCCACATGGCAGACCACTGGCGTCGCGTCATGATGACGCATCTGACCTTGCCGTCGGCGGCGTCGAAGGTCGGGTACATCGGGCTGTCACCAGACCGCACCGTGGGCGGAATCGACCCCCTTCGGAGACTGTCGCTGGTATTGGCCAGACCCCAGGTGTTCATCTGGCTCACCGCCTCCAGAGCCGACACGTCGAGGTGTTGCCCGCCGGCTCCTCGGGCCCGATGGACGAGGGCGACGAGCACAGCAAAGGCGCCCAGAATGCCGACGGTGTCACTGGCGATCGATCCAGGCAACAGGAGTGGCGGCTTATCGGGCACCCCACTCAGGGACTGCCAACCCGACAGGGCGAAGACCACGTCATCGGTGGAGGCAAGGTCCCTGTCGGGGCCGGTCTGACCGAAGTCGGTAAGAGATGCCACCACCAGCTCTGGGTTTGCAGCCAAGAGGACGTCCGGGCCGAGTCCGAGTCTGTCGAGAGTCCCCGGTGTCCACGACTCAACAACTACGTCAGCGTCCGCAACTCGGGCCAGGAAGGTCTCCCGGTCTCGGACGGCCTCCGGATTCTGCAGGTCTAGGACCGCGGATCGCTTGTTGGAGTTGCGTACAGCGAAATGTAGTGACGACCCGTCCGGGCCAAATGGAGCCCTTCGGCGGGACTCCACCCCTTCCGGCGGCTCGATCCGTAGTACATCGGCACCGAAGTCGGCTAGTAGTCGACCGCAGAGGTCGCCCCGACCATCTGTCAGATCGAGTACCCGTAGGTCGGCGAGCGGATGACTTGTGGGGGCCATGCGCGATGGTCTACCACCTGCCCCCGATGGCCATGGAACCCACGGGTACCCTCTCGGCCGAGACGATTCCCTTCACCACAGTGCCACTCCGACCTATCCCCACCTCCGTTGCGTCCTCCAGACGCCTGCTCGTTTGGCGAGCGCACCGTCTACGGGCTGTTGTTCTGGTCGGACTGATGGCCTCGTTGTTGACCGGAACGCTCCTGGTGGCCGTGCCGGCCGGAGCGGTCAAGGACACCGATTCCATTCGGGACGCACGGGACCGCAGGGAGTCGGCTAAGGGCCTGGCGGCGGAGGCTGCCGAGGCACTCGGGTTGGTGGAGGCCGCCGACGAGCAGGTTTCGGATGCACTGCACGCCCTTGACGATGCCGTGGCGCTCCAGGAAGCCAAGATCCTCGCGGCGCGGCAGGCCATCGAGGCTGCCGAGGCCGAGGCCACTCTGCGGTGGGTTCAAGCCGAGGAAATCTCCGTCGAGGTGACCGATCTACGACAGCGGATTAGGGAGTTGGCCGTCGACGTCTACATCGGCCGGATCCGCCCCGGCAACCTCCTGGAGTCCGATGACCTGACCGCCGGGGTTCGGCGTGCTGCCATCCTCGATGCGGTGACCGGCGACCGGGGAGATCTGGTGGACCGGATGCGGGCACTGGAGTCCGACCTCGAAGACGTCGCACGGTCCGCCGATGACGCGATCATCGACGCCCAGGCCCGGCAACGCGAGCTTGAATCGTCAATCCTCGTCTTGGATCGAAGGATCGCCGCCAAGGAGAACGTGAAGGGTGAGCTCCAGAGCCGTATTACGGACTATGAGGCCGAGATCAGAAGCTTTGAGCGGCAGGAATACTTGATGGCAATCCTGATCGACAACCTCATCGCCGAGGAACTCCGGAAGTCGGCCCCTGATCTGACCAAGGAGTCAGGCCAGGGGTTCATCATGCCCATGGAGGGCCGCCTGACGTCCTGGTTCGGCCCCCGCATGCACCCAATCTTTGGAACGATGCGTCAGCACAACGGTGTCGACATCGGCTGTGTTCGAGGACAGCCGATCTGGGCCGCTAAGGCGGGCAAGGTGATCTTCGCGGGCATGAAGTCCGGATACGGCAACGTCGTCCTGATCGAGCACGAGGGTCCGGTCATCACGCTGTACGCACATCAGGAGGACCTCCTTGTATCGACGGGCTATCAGATCGATAAGGGGGAGGTGTTGGGAAGGTGCGGCTCAACCGGCTGGTCGACCGGACCCCACCTCCACTTCGAGGTTCGTACTGGTGGCGAGCCCAAGGACCCGATGATCGTGCTCCCAGGCTGAGGCAATCCGACTATCGCTCAATGGGTCTTGTGGTTGTGCAGAGAGGCCCGAGGAGCCCTCTGCACAACTTTGCGAGTCGGTTAGGCGCCCGCGGCCACCACCGCCGAATCAGCCGACAAAGGCCGAGGCGAATACCAACGAGACGATCGTCATCACCTTGATGAGAATGTTCATGGCCGGGCCCGATGTGTCCTTGAAGGGGTCACCCACGGTGTCGCCGACGACGGCAGCCTTGTGGTTATCCGAACCCTTCCCGCCTAGGGCGCCGGCCTCGATGTACTTCTTGGCGTTGTCCCAGGCGCCACCGGCGTTGGCCATGAAGATGGCTAGGCAGAAGCCGGAGACGAGGGCGCCGGCGAGGAAGCCCCCGAGCGTGTCCACGCTGATAAAGCCCAAAACGAGGGGCACCACTACAGCGAGTGCACCGGGGATGATCATCTCCTTAAGCGATGCGGCCGTCGAGATAGCCACACAACGGGCCGAGTCAGGGTTAACGCCCGGTTGGCCCTCTCGCAGACCTGGGATCTCCCGGAACTGTCGACGGACTTCTTCGATCATCTCCTGGGCGGCGCGGCCCACGGCGTCGATGGTGAGGGCGGCGAATAGGAACGGAAGCATGGCACCGAGGAAAAGGCCGATGAACACCTCCACCTGACCAACGTCAAGGCTGAGGGAACCACCCGCCTGGGCTACGGCGAACTCAAAACTCTTGAATAACGCTAGGGCGGTGAGGGCCGCCGAACCGACGGCGAAGCCCTTGGCCACGGCTGCCGTGGTATTGCCTAGGGAGTCCAGGGCATCGGTGACCTCTCGAACGCTTGGGTCCAGTTCAGCCATCTCGGCAATGCCACCGGCGTTGTCGGCGATCGGCCCATAGGCGTCGACCGACACGACCACGCCGGTGGTGGCCAGCATGCCGATGGCGGCCACGGCGATGCCATAGATCCCGCCGTCGAGGTTGCCAATGGTGTCGAACGCCATTTCGCCACCCCAGTAGGCGACACCCACACCGATTGCAAGCAGGCCGACCGATGCGGCCACCGAGACCATGCCGGCGGAGATGCCACCAAGGATGGTGGTAGCCGGTCCAGTCGCCGTTTGGCCGGCGATCTTCTTCACGGGAGCGAAGTGGTCCGAGGTGTAGTACTCGGCGGTCTTCCCTAGAGCCCATCCGACTAGTAGGCCACCGATCACAGAGATAGCCAGACCAAGTGGGGACTCGAACGCAGGGTTGTCGCCGAACAGCCAGTAGGAGATGCCGAACGTGGCGATCACGGTGAGTCCCATCGCTACGTTGGTGCCCATGTGGAGTGCCTTGGAGAGGGCCTTGGAGTCCGTCGACGTGCCGCCCTTGACCAGAAACGAGCCGATTATCGAGGCGATCATTCCGGCAAAGGCGATGGCCATTGGGAACGACAGCAGAGAGATGTTGGTGACCGCGCTGGCCTGCTCGGCACCCAGGCCGAGGGCAAATGCCACCAACGAGATTGGAGCAAGGATCGAGCCGGCGTAGCTCTCGAAGAGGTCGGCACCCATGCCGGCCACATCGCCCACGTTGTCGCCCACGTTGTCAGCAATGGTCGCTGGATTTCTGGGGTCGTCTTCCGGGATGCCTGCTTCCACCTTGCCCACAAGGTCTGCACCGACGTCGGCGGCCTTGGTGTAGATGCCGCCACCCACTCGGGAGAACAGGGCGATGGACGAGGCTCCAAGGCCGTAAGCAGTGACGACCTCGAAGGCATCGTCGACCTTGAGGGCTAGCACGAAGACCACGTAAACAGCCATGAGGCCCAGCAGTGCCAACCCGGCGACGGAAAAGCCCATCACGGCGCCCCCGCGGAAGGCAATGGGGAGTGCCTTGCCGGGACCAGATTTGGCGGCTTCGGTCGTGCGGGCGTTGGCCATGGTGGCGACCGTCATACCGATGTAGCCGGCCAGAGCCGAGAGGACGGCACCGATTACGTAGGTGATGGCAGCGGCCGGAGCGATCAGGATGCCGATGATGAGGGCCATAACGACCACGAAGATCGATACCCAGCTGTATTCCTGCTTCAGGAAGGCCCGGGCACCCTTCTGAATCTCGGTCATCAGGAAGATCATGCGGTCATCGCCGGGCGAGGCGGCCTTCACATTGCTGAAGAAGAATCCGGCGAGCAGAAGGCCGAGAATGGCCGACGCGCCTGCCAGATAAGGGATGGCGTCCAAGGAAGGATCTCCTGGTGATTGAAACGGTTCTCGACCCGCCCGTGTTCATCGGGGCGAGTGGGCATCCGGCGCACGCCTGGGAGGCGGGATCGTCACGGAGCCGAGGGCACTCTAGTGAGTGGGACCCGTGGCTCGACGATCTGGGGCGTGATTATCCGGAACAGATGCTGGCGGTCGGGGAGTCGGTCGGCCAGCATGACCTGGTGGAGCACGGTGAAGATGGCCGAGATTTGGAGGAACTCAGGATTGAGATGTTGGCCTGGAGGCAGGCCTTGTCGCCGGATGTCGTCGCGCGCCATTCAGACACGGTGGTCCAGAGGCTCCGGTCACTTTCCGAGATGGAGGCACCAGGGACGATCGGTGCGTATGTGGGGGTGAGGGGAGAGATCGACCCGGTGGCCCTGCTCGATGATCCGCACATCCAGGTTGCCCTTCCGGTGACCACCCCCGGTCAGGTGCTGCAGTTTGTGGTTCCTGTCGGCCCTCTGGTCCGGGGCCCCTTCGGCATCCATGAGCCACGCGAGGGTCTCAATGTCGACCCGATGTCCCTGAGCGTCGTATTGGTGCCTCTGGTGGCCGCCGACCGAAACTGCAACCGCCTAGGCCACGGTGCCGGCTTCTATGACCGGACCTTTGCCGGTTTGATCACCGACCGTTCCTCTGGTCCCCTGTTCATTGGCCTCTGCCACGACCTCCAGGTTGTTGACTCGCTCGCAGCCCGAGAATGGGACGTTCCTCTCGACATATTGGTGACCGAGGTGGGCGTGATCCGGCCGAAGACCTAATCCGGGCGATCCACCTTCCAGCCTTGGATTGATCAGCTGAACAGGTCGATTGGACGGGCATGCCACCCCCTGGGTCCTCCGGTGGGCGATGATCGCGAGGTGAGAATCATCGTGGTAGGTGCCGGCGAGGTCGGCACCTACGTAGCCGACCGTCTCAGTACCCAGGGACACGACGTGACGATCATCGAAGTCAGTGGTGAACGCGTCCGCCGGATCCAGTCCGAGTTGGACGTCGAGATCCTCCGTGGTAGCGGTACTGACCCCGAAGTCTTGACTGAGGCGCGTCTCGGGAAGGCCGAGTTGCTCGTTGCAGTGACCAAGCGTGACGAGGTCAACATTTTGTGTGCCCTGATGGCTCGCAAGGCGGGTGTCAGCAAGACCATTGTGCGGGTGGAGTCCCGCTCTCTGCGTCGAGCCCAGGCGGTGTCGCTGTTCGAAGGAGTCGACGACCACCTGGTCATTGACCCCGACGAGGAGGTCGCCCATGCCGTACGACGCCTCATCCGATTCACCGGGGTGTTGGAATTCGACGAGATGGCCGGCGGCGAGGTCGTGGTACTTACCGCTCGCCTCCCCGGAGCAGCCCCATTGGTGGGCAAGTCGCTACGGGAACTGGGCCGGGAGTTGGAGCCCGACTGGGGTTTCATCGTGGGTTCGATCACTCGCCGGGACAACGGTGAGGAGATGGAACGGACGGCCGTTCCCCGTGGAGACTGGACCCTTCGGGAGGGGGATCTCATCACCGTCGTTTGCAAGAAGGACAACCTCGACGACGTGACGACCCGGATGGGCATGGAAAGCCAACGCTCGGACCGCGTACTCCTTCTGGGCGGCGGTCGAACTGCCGAGTTGCTGGCAGAGTCATTGCTTGCCCAGGGCCGGTCGGTTGGCATCATCGAAATGGATAAGGCCCGGGCCGATTATCTGGCGGAGAACCTGGACCGAGCTCTGGTGTACCACGGAGACATCACTGACGCCGTCCTGCTCGACGAGGCCGAGGTCGCCCGTCAAGATGTGGTGGTTGCCCTGACCGGGGAGGACCACGCCAATGTGTTGGCCTGCCTGTACGCCAAATCGGCTAGCGATTCCACCGGTGGTCGACGAGACCAGCAAACTGAGACCATCGCCGTGGTGCACCGACTGAAGTTGCTGGATCTTCTCGAGGCACATCAGGTGGACGCCACTATCAGCCCGCGGACGGCCACTGCCAACAGTGTCCTCCGGTTTGTGCGGGGTGAGGGAGACACAGTGGCTGCCGTCTCAACGTCCCTCCACGGTGACGCCGAGGTCCTGGAGTTCGCCGTGTCCCCGGGATGCAAGTGCGACGGCAAGAAGATTTCTGACCTCGGGCTTCATGAGGACGTGCTGATCGGCGCCATCGTGCGCGACGGGAAGGCCCAGATCGCGAGGGGACGGAGCACACTGAGGCCACGCGACCATGTGATCGCCGTGGTCCGTCCAGGGCAGGCTGCCCACCTCTCCTCGCTGTTCGGCTAGGTCGGCGGTCCGGATGAATCGTCCGGTGGGATCTGATATCAGGCCACGGAGCGGCGGACGTGCGCCCTGGCCTTCGTGGGCCGCCGCCGCTGCGTGGTCGATCGCCGCAGCATTGGGTGCCACTTTCCTGCTTGCCGTGACGGCCGGGTTGATTGATCTGCTCGGCGACGGCGACGACACGACAGCCCTTCTAATCGTCGGAGGTGCCGCAGGACTTCTGGCGGCGGTGATCGCCGTATGGGTCCGTCCACCGGATCGGGTCCGTGATGCCGACGTCCTGTGCGCCTTCACGGGCAGCCTGGTGCTCTTCATCGGGATGGTTGCCGGCCTCTTCCTGCTGGTCGACCCGGCGAGCGGCTTTGCGGACGCCCTGTTTAGGGCCGGCACGTCGGCAACCACTACAGCTATGGAGGCCTACCCGGTCGAACCGACGGAACATGCCGAGCGATTTCTGCTCGGAGGCGCCCAGTGGCTGGGGGGTATCGGCGCACTCCTGCTAGCGGTCGCTGTGTTGCCTTTCTTCGGAGCAGGGCGGGAGTTCGCCGACCGATCACGTCGAGGCGGTCGACGTCCCATGGCCCCCGACCCTGCCACGGCGGTGCGCCATTTAGTCATCGTCCATGGTCTGGCGTCTGGATTTACCCTGATCGGCTTCCTGCTGGTCGGGATAGCACCGTTGGACGCCGTACTCCTGGCGATGGCCACCGCATCCACCGGCGGACTCGTGAGCAGCCCGGACCTCGAGTCGGCGGCGGCGCAGTGGGTAGCCGTGATCGGTATGGCTGTTGCCGGCACAAGCCTCGTGGTTCTGTGGCGGCTTGGTGTCGGCCGAGTCCGTTCTCTTCTCCGTTCCACCGAACTTCAGGTTTATCTGGGTCTCCTGATCATCGGCTCCGCCCTGTTCTTGTTGTGGACCGACGGGTCGGGCGTTGATGGGGTGCGACGCGCCGCCTTCACTGTGACCGCCGCAGTCACCACCACCGGGTTCCCGTCGACTCCGGGCGGCAACTGGGCGCCGGCTGCGCCGGTGTTGCTGCTCGGCCTCGTCTCGATCGGGCCGATGACCGGTTCGGTCGGCGGCGGCTTCCAGATCCTCCGGCACCGGATTCTTGCTCGGGTAGCCATCCGGGAACTGCTTCGACAACTCCACCCGCGAGCTGTCATTCCGGCCCGGCTGGGCGGCCGGATCGCCGCGGAGAACACACTGGCCCGTGTCGTAGTGACGCAGTTTCTCTTCGTTAGCGTGCTCTTCGTGACCGCTGCAGTGGTGGCCTCGGCGGGCTTGGAACTGGCCACCGCTCTCGGTGCTGGAATCCATGCCATCTCGACGGCCGGACCGGTTCGGACATTAGATGGCACCTTGGTAGATGTCGGCGCCTGGCCGGCCGGCGTCCGACTAGCCCTCCTGCCCGCCATGGTGGTGGGACGCCTGTCTGTGTACCCGGCAATAGTGGCCCTTGGCGCCGGTACGACTCTGATCCGTGATCGGGTCCGTTTCCGACGACGTCTGACTGCCAGTCTGAGCCGCTCGCCTGGTGGCCGCCGGCACCCTCCGGGTACCGACCAATGAGCCCATTCCGCCGCTTCCCGTTCGGTGACCGTTGGGCGAGCACCACGGCCAGCGTTGCCGGTATGGCGATCTTGTTCGTGGCTGCTGGCATGGCCGTGGCAACGTCAGTGGCGATGGTCGACGGACGTGATGCCATCGCTCTGGCGACGGCTACGGCGGTCACCGGGTTAATTGGGCTGGCGCTATTCCACGTGGCCAAACCTGATTCCCAGGATCAGGCGGCGGTATTCAGTGCCGTCGGGACGACCTGGCTGGTGGCGTCGCTTCTGGGAGCCCTGCCGTACCTCCTTGCTGGCACGTTTGCCGTGGCAGGGCGTCCGTGGGCCATCGTGCTGGCCGATTCCCTATTCGAGTCGATCTCCGGCTTTTCCTGCACCGGGTCCACGGTCTTTGGTAGTCACAACCCGATCGAGGCCCAGGGGTCGGGCATCCTCATGTATCGCCAACTCACGCAGTGGGCGGGCGGTATGGGCATCGTTGTACTGGTGGTGATGGTCCTTCCGTCGCTCCGGTCTAGCGGCCTGGGCCTTATCGACGCCGAGGCACCGGGGATGGGTGTGGACCGTCTCGCACCGCGCATCTCCACCACGGCAGTCTGGTTCTGGGGGATTTATGCTGGGTTCACCGTGTTGGTGGCCCTCGGGCTGTTTGGGGCGGGGATGGGACCGTTCGATGCGGTCGCCCATGCCCTGAGTACCGCGTCGACAGGCGGCTTCTCCACCAAGGATGCATCAATTGGCCATTGGGACAGCCTGTCCATCGAGGTGGTACTGGTTGTGGCCATGCTCCTCGGAGGGGCGAACTTCACCCTGCACAGCAGGATGCTTCGAAGGCGCCGAATCGGCCACCACCGTGACCCGGAGTTCCGGGGTTACCTGGCCATGATTGCCATGGGAACACTGTTAGTGACCCTGCTCCTGGTCGACGATGGCATGGGGCTCGGAAGATCACTCCGGTCGGCGATCTTCAACGTCGTAACCCTTGGAACGAGCAGCGGCTTTGGCAATGCCACAGGTGAGGGAAGTGCAGGGGACTTCACGTCGTGGTCGTCGGGACCCCAGATGATTCTGCTTCTGTTCCTGGTGTTCGGAGGCTGCACGGGCTCGACGGCCGGCGGTGTGAAGGTGATGCGTCTTCGTGTTGGCCTGTCCCATGCCTACCGGACACTGCGGGCCTTCCGGCGTCCCCGGGCCATCCTGGTCGTCCGGCAGGGGGCCAACACCGTTCCCGAGCACCTGGTGGAGCGGATTGCCGGCTTCATGGTCGTGTACGGCCTCCTGGTGGTCGGTGGCACCATGGTCGTGGCAGCGTTGGGCACCGACCTGATTACAGCGGCTGGCGGAGTCATCAGCTCGCTGGGGAATATGGGCCCGGCCCTGGGTGATGCCGGACCGACGGCGTCGTTCGCCGACGCCTATTCGACTCCGGCACGAATGGCTTTGGCCATCCTCATGCTGATCGGTCGTCTCGAGATCTTCCCCATGTTGCTGATGCTGGTGGCGCCCTACCGGGCGCTGGACGGTGCCACTCGGGGCATGCGAATCCGACTACGTCGCGGTCGACACCGCTGACCGGCCGTCACCTTCAACCAGCCAGAACTGCGTCCAGTAGACGGCCTAGCAGCGCAGGATCCTCACTTCCACAGAACTCCCGAGCGCTGTGCATGGCGAGTTGAGCCACTCCGAGGTCCACGGTTCGCAGCCCCGTTCGGGCAGAGGTGGACGGACCGATAGTCGAACCGCACGGCATATCGGAACGGCTCACGAATGACTGCAGCGGAATCCCAGCCCGTTCGGCAAGATCACGAACCTCGGCAGCGCCCGGCGCATCGGTGGCGTATCGCTCCTTCGCATTGAACTTCAGGACCGGGCCGCCGTTGAGTAGCACGGGGTGATCGCCGTCGTGTCGGTCTTGGTAGTTGGGATGGGTGCCGTGGGCACCGTCGACTGAGAGGACGAGCGCGCCGTCTAGCCGCCGGTCGTCAAGCCCAACGAAGCGACGCAGCGAGCGAACCAGGAGTGGACCACCTGCTCCGGTGGCCGAGACGCTGCCAACCTCCTCGTGGTCGAACAGCGCCAGGACTGGCACGCCAGCGCCCGCACGACCCCCAACAACGACCGGTTTGCGGTCCGAGGAGTCGCCCGTTGAGTCAGCGGCAGTAATGAGCGCCTCAGTGCCCGCGTGGCATGACAGCAAATCGTCAAGTCGGGGCGCGCTTACGAACTCGGCGCCCGGTCCCGAGAGGACGGAGGGGGAGAGGTCGTGGAACATGGCGTCGAAGGCCAACACGTCGGACGGGTCCACGTCAGCGAGGGCGGCTAGTGAGCCGACGAAGGCCCCAGGTTCCGCTAGTCCGGCACCCATGACCGGCGAGAGGTGGTTCTGGGGGTTCAGGACTAGGCCTTTATCGGTTACTCCACGATCTAGATGGATGGCCAGCTGGGGGATGCGGGCTACTGGGCGGTCATCGCGCACCAGTCGCACGGTCCGGCCGGCTCCCTCACGGATCACAACTCGACCAGACACGCCGAGGTCGCGGTCTAACCAGGAGTTCAAGAGAGCACCGCCGTAGACCTCGACGCCCACCTGCCGGAGGCCAAGGCTCCCATGGTCGGGGAGCGGCTTGACCCGAAGATTCGGGCTGTCGGTATGCGCCCCGATTATCCGCAGAGGTGCATCCGACGATCGGCCTTCGTCTACCCAGGCCACCAGAGCACCGCCTGAACGGAGGTACCACCGGCCCGGCTCCGGACGGGCGTCGTCGGCATCCAGTCCGCGGAATCCGGCCCCCTCAAGGCGGCGTACCGACTCGGCGACGGCATGGAACGGACTGGGGGAGGCATCGATGTATCGACAGAGGTCACTCGCCCGGGCATTGTCTACGGTAATCATCCCGCTATTCTGGTTGGTACACAGTCCTCCTGAGGTGCCCGGCGACGGGAACCCGAGGGAGGCCATCGCTCCGACCGACGATGTTCCGGGCGATCTCCCCGGCGGCACAACCGCCCCGTCAAGGAGACGACCTCGAACCACATGGATGTCGACCAGCGCGATTGGACCCCAGGGCTGGGCACTCCTTTGTCCCGCCGGGATCTTCCGGCGCCTCAGGGGCTCTACGACCCGCTCTTCGAGCACGACGCCTGCGGCGTCAACTTCGTGTGCCATCTGCGCGGCCATGCGAGCCACAAGATCGTCGAGTTGGGCATTGGTGCCCTCTGCCGCATGCAGCACCGCGGAGCCCTCGGCGCCGAAGTCAATACCGGTGATGGCGCCGGCCTGTTGATCCAAGTTCCCGACGGCTTCTACCGGTCTGTAGTCGACTT
Organism: Acidimicrobiales bacterium; assembly: GCA_030747595.1. Lineage (NCBI taxonomy): Bacteria > Bacillati > Actinomycetota > Acidimicrobiia > Acidimicrobiales > Acidimicrobiales bacterium. The sequence goes on from JASLKK010000009.1 coordinate 89,787, forward strand.
CGACCTTCCCGAAGCTGGGGCCTATGCCACCGGCATTGCCTTCCTGCCCAACGTTTCAGTCTTGGCTGACGAGGCCATGGCCCTTGTGGAGGCCACCGCCGAGTCTGAGGGCCTCGAGGTTCTCGGATGGCGGGATCTACCCATCGACGGCTCGATGATCGGAAAGGCGGCCCAATCGGCCCAGCCGATCTTCCGTCAACTCTTCCTAGCTGCGCCGGCTACCGGGGAAGGACGCCGGCCGGCCGGCATCAACTTGGACCGGCTGGTCTACGCGGTCCGGAAGCGCACCGAGCACGAAATCTCTCTCGTGGACCGCTCTGGAGTCGACGTTCACGGCGTCTACTTCCCCTCCCTCTCGTCCCGGACGATCGTCTACAAGGGGATGCTCACCACCACCCAGTTGGCCAGTTTCTTTTTGGATCTGACCGACCAACGTGTCGAGAGTGCACTGGCCCTCGTGCATTCCAGGTTCTCTACAAACACCTTCCCCTCGTGGCCGCTGGCCCATCCGTACCGGTACATCGCCCACAACGGGGAGATCAACACCGTGCAGGGCAACCGCAACTGGATGCGAGCCCGTGAGGCCCTTCTGGCCACCGACACGATTCCGGGCGATCTGGACCGACTGTTTCCGATCTGCACGCCGGGCGCCAGTGACAGCGCCGGCTTCGACGAAGCGCTCGAACTCCTTACCTTGGGGGGCTACTCGCTTCCCGAGGCGGTTCTGATGATGATCCCCGAGCCGTGGGAGAACCACGCCGAGATGTCCGACGAACGCCGGGCCTTCTACCAATACCACGCATCCCTGATGGAGCCATGGGATGGCCCAGCCTCGATCGCATTCACCGACGGAACCGTGATGGGTGCTGTCCTAGATCGAAACGGCCTACGACCCAGCCGCTACTGGGTAACCGCCGACGACCTTGTGGTCATGGCCAGTGAGGTCGGAGTGGTCGAGGTCCCGACCGCTGAAGTGGTCGAGAAGGGTCGCCTTGAACCCGGACGGATGTTCCTCATCGATACCACCGAGGGTCGCATCATCCGCGACGACGAGATCAAGTCGGGCATGGCCTCCGGTCGCCCATATCGGGAGTGGCTGGAGCAGAACCTCGTCTACCTGGACGACCTTCCGGCCCACGAACGTGTCAGTAACGACGATTGCACTCTCCAGCAACTCCAGCAGGCTTACGGCTACACGCATGAGGCTCTAAAGGTGGTGCTTGCTCCGATGGTCCGCGACGGCAAGGGCGCGATTGGCTCCATGGGTACTGATACGCCGGTAGCTGTCCTCTCGGACCAGTCCCGACCGCTCTACGACTATTTCCAACAACTCTTCGCCCAGGTCACCAATCCGCCACTAGACGCCATACGCGAAGAGCTCATCACTGCGCTGTGCTCAACCGTCGGCCCGGAGGGAAATCTGCTGGACCCCGCGCCGGAGAGCTGTCGACAGATCCATTTACCACATCCCGTCCTAACCGAAGCCCAGTTGGCGTCGATCGTCGGACTCGGTCGTGGCTCTACCGGCTCCGATAGTTTGCCGACAGGCTTCTCCGCCCGGGTGCTGGACGGTCGCTATGAGGTGGCCCGAGGTGCCACCGGCCTCACAGAGGCATTAACCCGGTTGAGGGCCGAAGCCTCGGCGGCGGTGGACGATGGCGTGAGTTTCATCGTGCTGTCTGACCGCTGCCCGACAGCCAACCTGGCTCCCATACCATCCCTGCTGGCCACCGGCGCAGTGCACCATCACCTAATCGCCGAAAAGACCCGGACCCGCGTGGGCCTCTTGGTGGAGAGCGGCGACGCCCGCGAGGTTCATCACATCAGCCTGCTGCTGGGATACGGCGCCTCGGCCGTGTGTCCATACCTAGCTTTCGCCACCATCGACGCGCTGGTCGGCGAGGGGATGTACGGCCTCTCGCCTGGCCTGACCTTGGAACAGTCGCGCTCCAACTTCATCAAGGCCTGCGACCAGGGGCTCCTCAAGATCATGTCCAAAATGGGCATATCCACCGTCGCGTCATACAGCGGTGGGCAGATTTTCGAAGCAATCGGTCTGGGCGACCAAGTCATCGGGTCATGCTTCAAAGGCACTGTGAGCCGTCTAGGGGGAGTCGGCTTCGAAGTGTTGGCGGCCGAGGTGGCTGAACGCCATGCCCTGGCCTTTCCAACGAATCCGGAGGAACGGGCACATCGCACCCTGGAGGTGGGTGGCGAGTACCAGTGGCGCCGAGAGGGCGAGTACCACCTTTTCAACCCGGAGACGGTTTTCAAACTCCAACACGCCACCCGCGAGGGTCGGTACGAGGTCTTCAAGGAGTACACAAGCCTCATCGACGACCAATCTGAACGTTTGGCCACCCTGCGAGGCCTGTTCCGATTCCGTGACGACTTACGGCCGGCCATTTCCATTGACGAGGTTGAACCGGTTAGTGAGATCGTCAAACGGTTCTCCACGGGCGCCATGTCCTACGGCTCGATTAGCGCCGAGGCCCACGAAACCCTAGCTATTGGCATGAACCGGCTGGGCGGTAAGTCCAACACCGGCGAAGGCGGCGAGGACCGGGACCGCTTCACCCCGGAAGCCAACGGCGACCTGCGTCGGTCGGCCATCAAACAGGTGGCGTCTGGTCGGTTCGGGGTGACCAGCGAATACCTCGTCAACGCTGACGACCTCCAAATCAAGATGGCACAGGGAGCCAAACCCGGCGAGGGCGGCCAGCTACCGGGTCACAAGGTGTACCCGTGGATCGCCCGCACCCGCCATTCCACGCCTGGTGTGGGCCTCATCTCACCGCCTCCCCACCATGACATCTATTCCATCGAGGACCTCGCTCAACTGATCTACGACCTCAAGAACGCCAATCCGGTAAGCCGCGTGCACGTGAAGCTAGTAGCCGAGGTCGGCGTCGGGACTGTGGCAGCCGGGGTCTCCAAGGCCCATGCCGACGTTGTCCTTATTTCTGGACATGATGGCGGAACTGGCGCCTCGCCGTTGACCTCGATCAAGCACGCCGGTGCTCCGTGGGAGCTCGGCCTGGCCGAGACCCAGCAAACGCTGCTACTCAACGACCTGCGGGACCGCATCGTGGTCCAGGTCGATGGCCAACTCAAGACGGGGCGCGATGTGGTGATCGCAGCGCTGCTGGGTGGCGACGAGTTCGGATTTGCCACGGCACCCCTGGTGGTCTCTGGCTGCGTGATGATGCGGGTCTGCCACCTCGATACCTGCCCGGTAGGTGTTGCCACTCAGAACCCAGAACTACGAAAGAAGTTCAGCGGGCGCCCTGAGTTCGTCGTCAACTTCTTCGAGTACATCGCCGAAGAGGTTCGGGAAATCCTCGCAAAACTGGGATTCCGCACGTTGTCCGAGGCCATCGGACAAGTCGAATGCCTTGATGTTCGTGAGGCGGTCGGCCACTGGAAGGCTTCGGGCCTGAACCTGACCCCCATCCTTCATGTGCCAGACGTAGGAGACGCCGACCGGCGAAACACCGGCAGGCAGGACCACGGCCTGGCAGACATCTTGGATCGCACACTGATCACCGAAGCCGAGACCGCCCTGTCTGACGGCAAGTCGGTACGGATTGCCGCGACAGTGACCAACATGGATCGTTCAGTCGGAACCATGCTGGGCTACGAGTTGACGCGTCGACACGGTGGAGACGGCCTCCCCGACGACACCATCTCAATCGACCTCCACGGATCGGCTGGCAATAGTTTCGGCGCCTTCGTACCCAGGGGCATCACGTTGCGCCTGACCGGCGACGCCAACGACTACGTAGGGAAGGGTCTCTCCGGCGGCCGGGTTGCTATTCGTCCACCGGCCGATTCGTGCTTCGTAGCCGAGGAGCAAGTCATCGCGGGGAACGTTCTGCTGTACGGGGCGACATCGGGCGAGGCCTTCATCCGTGGTCGGGTAGGGGAGCGGTTCTGCGTCCGAAATTCGGGGGCCACAGCGGTGGTCGAGGGCATCGGCGACCACGGCTGTGAATACATGACCGGCGGCCGGGCCGTGATCATCGGACCCACCGGCCGGAATTTTGCGGCCGGCATGTCCGGCGGTATGGCCTTCGTGCACGACCCGGCTGGCGTGTTCCCGGACCGAGTGAACCGTGAGATGGTGCTCGTCGAGGTGCCAAACGTTGAGGACCTGTCATGGATCCGGGACCTTCTGGTACGCCATCAGGCCGAGACCGGCTCGGCGGTGGCGGAGCGCCTGCTCTCCAACTGGAACTCCGAGGCGGGACATTTCGTGAAGGTCATGCCTACCGATTACAAGCGGATCCTTGAGGCGGCTGCTGGTGCCCGGGCCTCAGGGCGTGACGAGGTGGCAGCCATCATGGCCTCCACCGGGAACTGACCGCCGTAGGGGCGAGGAGACCATCGACCATGGGTGATCCACGGGGTTTCATCAAACATGACCGACTTCTACCGGACCGTCGGGCGGTGCCAGTACGCCTACGCGATTGGAAGGAGGTCTACGAGCCATTTTCTGAGGAGCACCTGCAGACCCAGGCCAGCCGATGCATGGACTGCGGAATCCCGTTCTGCAATGACGGCTGCCCGCTAGGCAACCTCATTCCGGACTGGAACGACTTGATCTGGAACGGCCACTGGCGCGAGGCAATCGAACGGCTGCACGCCACCAACAATTTTCCGGAGTTCACCGGTCGCCTCTGTCCGGCCCCGTGCGAGGGTGCTTGTGTTCTGGGAATCGACGAACCACCAGTCACCATCAAGCAGGTCGAGGTCTCGATCGTGGACCGGGCGTGGGACGAAGGCTGGATTATTCCGCTTATTCCCGCCGAGAACACCGGACGCCGTGTGGCAGTGGTCGGTTCCGGCCCCGCTGGCCTAGCAGCGGCACAACAGCTCACCCGGGCCGGACACAACGTCGTCGTATTCGAGCGGGCGGATCGTATTGGTGGCCTGCTCCGGTACGGCATCCCCGAGTTCAAGATGGAGAAGCGCCATCTGGACCGACGTCTGGCCCAGATGGAGGCCGAAGGCACCGAGTTCCGAACCAATACGTCGGTGGGTGTCGACCTGGCAGTGGAGTCCCTGATTAGCGATTTCGATGCAATCGTTCTGGCTTGTGGGTCTACCCAGTGGCGAGACCTGCCCATTCCCGGGCGGGAACTCACTGGAATCCACCAGGCCATGGAATACCTGCCGGGCTCTAACCGGGTCCAGGAGGGCGACCTAGACGGTAGTCCGATCGATGCCGAGGGCCGTGACGTCATCGTCATAGGCGGAGGCGATACCGGCGCCGACTGCCTTGGGACCGCCCTGCGCCAAGGCGCCCGGTCGATACACCAGTTCGAGATCATGCCCCGACCGCCCGACGAGCGTCCCGACGCCAACCCTTGGCCAACATGGCCAATGATCTACCGGGTGTCGTCGGCTCACGAGGAGGGCGGCGTTCGGGAGTTTTCCATTAACACATCCGAGTTCGTGGGCGCCGATGGGGCACTCACCGCCCTTCGCACCCATCGTGTGGCGCAGGTATTCGCCGATGGACGGATGTCCTTCGAGCCAGTCGAGGGCACGGAACGGGACTTCCCGGCAGATCTTGTGTTCCTCGCCATGGGCTTCACTGGCCCGGAGCGCAACGACCTCCTAGACGGTCTCGGCGTGGAGCTCGACGTAAGGGGCACTGTGGCTCGTGACGATGACTTCCGCACCTCGGTTGAGAACGTCTACGTATGTGGCGATATGGGACGTGGCCAATCCCTGATCGTGTGGGCTATTGCCGAGGGTCGATCTTGTGCAGCCGCGGTAGATCGCGCTCTGTCGGGCTCATCGCACCTGCCGGCAGCCATCACACCCAGCGCCGCCCCCCTTCGCTGACATGTCCGCTGGTCAGGGCCTTCGGGCCGTGGATGGCGTTCACCTCGTCCTGGTCCATCGGAATCGCGGTGCAACCTGTCGCGACACTCTCGACCGGTTCCTCGATCCGGCGACCAGAGGTAGCACGGGTCTTGCCATAACCGTGGTGGACAATGGCTCAGATCCTCTAGAACTTGCGTTGCTTCGAAAGGATTTGCCCGACTGCGTAGAGGTGATCGAGACGGGAGTCAACCTGGGCTTCGGCCCCGGTGCCAACGTCGGCCTGAAGCGTTGGCTGCATTCGGACTCCGAGATCTGCCTGGTGGCTCCCGATGACGCCCGGCCAGCCGATGGGACAGTCGAAGCCCTCGTCGCCCGATTACGGGCCCATCCTGAGGCCGGACTGGCGTGCGCCGACGTGGGCGACGGACAGGTACCCCGAGTCCAACCGTGGCTCGGTCCGATCAGCGAACCAGCAACCTCGATAGACGGTCTAATCGAGGGAGACGGGTATCGATGGGAGACTGCCGATTATCCCCATGGAACCCTCATGGCGCTCCGGCGGGGATGCGTAGCCCAGATCGGTCTGTTCGATGAGCGCTACTTTGCCTATTGCGAGGAAGCCGACCTCGGGCTGCGGGCCCGGGCGGCCGGTTGGACGGTGGGCCTCGTGAGGGGCGCTCTGGTCGATAACCCGGAAAGCAACACCGATGCATCGGCCATCGACCATCTGATGGTTCGAAACACGCTGCTTCTGCTGCGGGTTCACTTCGGGGTGGTCAACATGGTGTTCCGAATCGGTGTGGTACTGGCCGAACATGTGCTCGGCTGGTGGAGGCCCACTGTTCGAGGGCCGTACCACTCAGGCCGGGCCCGCTTCCGGGCCGTCCTCGATGCCTCCACCGGTCGTTTCGGCCCACCACCCGGCGTCTGAACTGTGCTCCCTTCTAAAGGGGCTGGGCGTCCAGGAAACTGAGGGCGGCGTCCAAGAACCCGAAGTCCTTGGGTGTGGCGAAGTGGTCCACGCCCCGCAGGTTGCACAGCGTGGCATCCGGAAGTGCATCAATCAATGGATCTGCCGGGCCAGCAAAGTCTCGGTCACCCAGGACCACAAGGACGGGCACGGTCAGCCGGGCAAGTAGGTGGGGGGTGAAGGCCCGATGGTCTGGGCGGCTCATGAATGCAGCCAGCGCGGCACGGGCATCGGGATCGACCCCCCCGACCTCGGGTAGGTCGGCGAAATAGCGCAACTCGGGATCGTCGGCGGTGCCGGTACGGACCGCTTCGGCAATGGCCTGGCCCCGGGCGGGGTCGCGCTCGAACAGGTTGGCCCCTACCCCAGCCACCACGATCCGGCGAAACCGTTCTGGATGGTGGGCGGCCAGCCAGAGCACTGTCATGGCACCGGCTGAAAAGCCCACAGCGTCCACTGGATCACCTGGAAGGACCGCCAACACGTGGCTCTCAAGATCCCGATAGTCCTCCGGGTCGGTCGGCTTTGGGGCCGTGCCATGCCCAAGGAGATCGACGCCAATGACCCCACGACCCGCATCGGCGAGAAGGTCGACCCAGCCGTTATGGCGCCAGGTGGCGGCAAACGACGTCCCGAAGCCGTGCACCAGAAGTACGTCGGGAGACACCTGCGGATCAGCCACTTCCCTGAAACTATCGCCGGAAGGGCATGTGGGCCGATGCGCCCGGAGCAGCCTTTCAGATCGTCGTGTTTGGACTCGGTACTCTCAGGCAGATGGCGCCCCAGCGACTCCTTCTGGCCGTTGGCCTTCCATTAGGTCTCCTGATCTGCCTCATGTCGCCGGCGTGGACTGGCTACGACGAGTTCACACACTTCGCCCGGGTCGTTGATATGGCCAACGGCAATTTGGAACCGGGACCCGAACCGGAAGGCACCGGGTCAGTCATCCCAGTGGCGCACCGGGAGGCCACTACCCAGATCTTCATGGATCACCAGGCCGGTCGTGCACCGTGGACGGTCACCTCTATCCGAGGATTATTGGACCATCGACCTGACGGCCAGGTGGAATTCATCGACACGAGGCCCACCTCCGCTTCGACCCCCGTGGCCTACCTCCCAGCCGCCCTCGGTTCCCTGCTCCCCGTAGCGATAGATGCGCCAGGCATCGTCGTCCTCTGGGCCGGACGGGTCGTGTCGCTTCTGGCATACCTGGCACTCGCCTGGTGGGCGATTCGGTCCGCGGCAGCGTTCCGCTGGAGCCTCACCGCGGCGGCTCTCGTGCCGCTCAATCTGGCATTGGCCGCGTCGGTGTCACCGGACGGGTTCACAGTGGCTGCCGTGTTGATGGCAGTCTCATTGTGGACCCGCGTGGAAGCCGACGAGACGATCATCCTCCCCTCCCTGGTCCTGCCCATGGCTCTATTGGCGCTGGCCAAGCCTCCCTACTTTCTGATCCTGGGACTGTTCCCACTGTCCGCTGTACTGGACCGGAGCCGGATACGAGTGCGGGCGGCACTCATTGCAGGGGGTGCACTGACTGTCGGTCTGGCCACCACGCTGGCCCGATCCTCGGAGAACTATCAAGCTGCCACCACCACGATGATTCGGCAGATCGAATACCAACCATCCGTGCAGCGGGACCGCCTTCTGGGAGACCTGCCGGGTTTCGTATGGGCCACTGTCGACACGTGGATATCCGAGTACCGCTTTTACGTACAGGGCTGGTTCCGGCAGTTGGGGTTCTGGGAAGCCGACCTTCCCGGGGTGGTCCCGTGGGTGCTGGTCGGGCTAGTTCTGTTGTCCCTCCTGGCTCTCGACGGCGACGACCTTCGATCGTTCCGTGGTGCCCGCCGTGGTCTGATGGCCGGGGGAGTGGGCCTCCTTCTGGTGGCCATCTACGCGGCGAGCTACGTGTACTTCACCGACCTGGTGAGCTACAGACACATCGGCCTCCAAATGGCCAGATATTCGGCGCCGCTGGCCATCCTGGCATTTGTGTCCTGGATGCCCCGAATGCTTGCCCCGGTCGCAGACTCCGTCGTGAGTCGGGTGGGTCGTCAGTGGGCAGTGGCTGCGGTTGCCGGGGTTCCCGTGGTGGCGGTAGGCGCCTCGATAATCACCTGGCTCTGGACGGGCGCAAACACGCCTCTGGGATGAGACGGCCGTTCTGGGGCCCGTTAGTCCTGATGGTCGCGTCGCTCTATGAGGGCCTCGGCTGCGGCGGCAGCTAGAAGCAGCACGGCGATCACACCCAGGACGTGAACATGTTCGAAGAACAGTGGCCACACGAAGTCCCGGGGGAACCGGAACCGGATCTGGTTGGCGGCGATCCACACCGTCGCCGTGCCCATGGCGAGCACCCCGGCCAGGGCACTGGTGCGCTGGGGAAGCATGCCCCTAAGGCCGGTCCAGGAGGCGAAGGCGATACCAGGAGCGACCCAACTCCACGCCCAACCGCCGGGCAGGTTCAACAACGCGAATCCGCATACCACCCCCGCGGTGCATGTGGCCATCACCAGCCCAACCGGCTTGGCTCGCGGACGGTGAGCCGGTAGTAGTCGGGATGGCTCGAAAGAGCGGACACCTATGTCGCGCCGCCCGCGCCACGCCACCAGAAGGCACCCGGCCGCCGCGAACAGCGAAAGACCGAGGCTCAGCCGGACTAGTCGCTGGGGAGTCCACCGGAGATGTAGGCCAATCGGTTCGCCGGCACCCTGGGCCTGCGTAACCAGCCACCCGTTGGCGAACCCATCGACGAGAACGGGTGCGATGCCGGAATCGGCACCGTCCACCGTGGCCCCATCCAGGGTGAGACGCCATCCGTCGCTATAACTCTGCCCCAGCACCAGCCAGAACGAACGGATCTCGCCTCTGGCCACGATGTCCATCGACGTGCGGCTCTCCGCGGTGACCTGCAACTCCGGACCCGTCTGCCTATCGGACGCCGGATCGTGGACTGACGGTGAAATGAGGACTAGACGGTCCAGGTCGAAGCCCGACCCTTTCCCGGGGCTGATTCGGAGCCGGTGCGATCCGGCGGCGAGAATCAGGGGACTATCGCAGGCCTCTACGATCAAAGGCTGACGGGTCCGTGCATCAACGGTGGTTCCACTGATCCGCACCGAGACCGACCGACCGTCGAGAGTTACCAGGTCGCTCCGACAACCGGTGTCCAGCAGATCTGGTGCGCCAGCAGCGGTCACCCCGTCGTTCACCTCCACGATCCCAACTGGAAGCACGTCGGGAAGGCCCGAGTACCAGTTCATTGTTCGTCGCTCGACCACCTCGTCGATACGGATGGTGAGGGTCCTGCTGGTGAAAGCTGGGAGATCCAGTGGCACCCGGATGACGCCTTCTGTCCTGTTGAGGAGTGTTCCTGGGAGATCCACGGTCCCTACCGGGCCGTCGTCGCCCACCACGGTCACCGTGCGGGGTGCCGAGTGGAGGCCGTCGGCTCGATAGGACAGGACCAGGTCAACAAACGTCTGCGGGTTGGCCAGGGCCAACGTCAACGCATGGCCCTCCTGGGGGCCAATGGGCGTCTGCCATGCCGTCAAGGGGTCATCGTCGAACGCTGCTCGGGCCCTCGACGTTAGATCGCCGGCAAGACTCCCCGTGGCAGACGCCGTACCAGAGCTGGGATCACCGAGGACCGCATTGAACAGGTCGTCGGGCGCATGTGCCGAGAGGCGGGCCTCGCCGTGCAGAAGGAACGGACGGTCCCACGGCACCACGAAGGTGCGATCCATGGACTGCTCCGGTTCGGTGCGGATGGGGTCTCGAGGATCAGAGCGCTGCCTGGTCAACAGCACGGCAACCTCGGATCCGGGATCGGTCAGGCCAGCGGAACGGATGGCATCTGAGAGGTCAGTAGGCAGTGCAATGGTCTCGTCGGCAGCCACGTAATCGAACCCAGCGGAATCTCCTGATTCGCTTCCTGGTGTACCGACCCGCACCTCGGCAAATCCGACGCCGGTCACACCGGCGTAATGGTCGAGTTGGCCGACATCGGTGGCCCGGATCTCCAGAGTGATGCGAGACACCACGCCCCTATCTGGCAGGGCGACTACCTGGCCCGGTGCGGTGTGGGAGGTCTCGTCTAGATCAACCAGCAGGGGAGATTGTTCGTCCAACCCAACGGCAAGCTGCGTGATCCAACGGTTTTGACCTCGAAGCCGAGCTTGTTCCAGCACCAGGTGGGCCACAGGGACGGGGTCATCCAGTGTCAGAATTAGTCGTTCGCCAACGACGTGGTTGAAGGCTCCCACGGTCCAGGCCGTATCGGAGTCGCCGTCCACCGCGTGGAACGGCCGATCGCCAGGCGTGAAGGTCACCGGGTTGCCGTACTCACTGGCGTCGACTCGCAGGGCGTACTGGATAGCCACCGTCTGAACGCCGGGTAGGTCGTCTATGACGGTCAAGGCGTGGTCCGAAAGGTCGAGACCCATGGCCTGCTCGTCTACTCGCTCGGTGTACCCGGCCGTCTCTCGAATGGTGCCCCAACGGTGCCCGTCTTTCCGATTGGAGTCGGTGAGAACAATGCGGGTGCCGGGCCCCACCAGATCAAGTACCCGGACAGCATCGTGAGAAAAGGAGCCGGTCAGGAAGAGCGGTCGGCCAGCCTCCAGCAGTCCCTCACCGGCGGCGGCCACGATTCCCTCAGCATCACCCGAGACCAGAATCGGCCGGGATGGATCAGCGGTTCGGAGAATGGGAACGGGATCGGTTACCGGGAGGACCACCACCGGCGCGGGATCCTCGGCGCTGGCCGGTCGACTCAGGGTGTGCTGATCCAGGAGAGGGCGCTGCGGTCCGGCCACGTTTGGGAGCGGGCTGCCAAACTCGATCAGGCGATCAAATCCCGGTGCGTCACGTACTCCCTCCCATAGATCGACTGGTCGGGGCGTCCGGAAACGCTCGAACTGCAGATCAGATCGGAGGACCACGTCTCCCACGCCCATCAAGCGAGCTAGAGGAGCCAGGGCATCGGCGTCCAGACGGCCCTCCTGGATCTCCGTGTCCAATGCGACCAGCAGGGCTGCCGAAGCCGGAGAGCCCTGAGGTATGAGCTCGCGCGCCACATGCGGACGATCAATGAGGCCGGGTAACACTGGGTCGCCAGAGTTCCCCCAGCGGTAGGCCGCAAAGTCGCTCCCGGGAATCTCCAGCACCCTGGTGCCAGTTCCTGGAGCAGATGAGTCCGGGGTCTCAAGGTGCTCTGCCGCGTCATGCCAGTAGGCGGGGATGTCCTCGGGACGTTGGACCAGTGAGCCGAGCATCTCTCCCTGCCACAGGGGAGACAGATTGGCCACCACGAGTAGACAAAGGACACCGGTGACAGCCGGACCGACTCGGGGGCGCCAGCGAGCCAAAGCTCCCACCCCGGCCCCAAGGCAGATGGCCAGGCCGAGGACCGACAGGGGGAGGGCCCGCGGTGTGCTGCGCAGTGCCAACCCGACATCGGTAAGTGTCCACTCGCGGAAGATCCGGCCGAGAAGTGATGGGTCGTCGTACGGGTGGGCCCCGATGCCCACGAGGATCCCAACCACGATCAGGGCCAGGACGTGGCCCCGATGGCGAAACCGAACCACGGCAGCGGCCAGGAGTGCCAGTAGGGGCAGAGCGAACGACAACGGCAGTGCCCACCGGGTGTACGAGGTGGAGGGTTCGATCCACGCCCCTAGGCGACCCTGACCGTAGAAGTACCAGTATCCCAGTCCCCGGAACAGTTCGGGAGCTGTGGCCGCGTCCGACACCACCCGATAGTTCTCCGTCAGCCGAAGGGTGGGTAGGCCGTGGCTGGCTTGGACTGCCAGACCGACCATCCACCAGAGACCGGTAAGCACGAAGGCCGCACCGATACGAACCGCGGCGCCCACAACGCGTCGCCATGGCACCGAGGCCTCGAGGCCCGACCAGAGCAGCCACAGGGCGGGGCCTAGCCCAACCAGAAGGAGCGAACTGGCGTTCACCCCACCCACCGTCAGGGTCACCAGACCGAAAATGGCCGCATGACGCCAGCCGGGAGTGCGCAGCGACCGGGTCGTGAGACCGAGCATCCACGGTAGGCCGGCCCATGGCAGGAGGATCACCGAATGCCGATCCACGTAGTTGAGGAGATACGGGCTGAGCATGTAGGCCAGTGAGGCAACCAGGACGCCACCGTCCCGCCACCCCAGGGTTCGCAGCAGCCAGCGCACGCCGAGACCAGCGGCAGCTAGCACAGTTCCCATCCAGAGTCGTTGTGCCAGCCAGTCAGGCAAGCCAGCGATATCGGCAAGCCAGTAGAAGGGGCCGATCGGCCACAGGTAGCCAATGTTCTGGTGGGTCACGGTCCCCATGGCAACCTCGGGCTGCCACATCGATGTGGCCCGCTCCATGAGGCGACCGGGGTCCAGATACAGGTACGCCTTGGTGTCGGCCGCCACCCGACCGGGATCGTTCAGCAGCAGCGGAACGTAGGCCAGTATGAGGATCACCAACCGCTCCAAGGCGGATCCGGACAGCCTCAGGAAGCCAGCCGGGGATCGGATCACTGGGCGGGCACCGTGGAGGCCAGTACCCGGAACGCCCCTGAGGCCGTGCGATCCCAGTCAAATCGAGTAGCCCCCGTGAGGGCGCCCGCCGAAAGCTGGTCCCAGCGCGATCCCAAAGCCTCCACCAGTAGTCCGGCCAGTTCATCGTCGGTGGTGGCCAGCAGGCCGGTGCGTCCGTCAATGACGGCGTCACGGTGTCCGGCAATATCGGTGGCAACCGACGGGGTGGCACACGCAGCGGCCTCAGTCAGGGTCATGCCCCAGCCCTCGCTGATCGACGCGCTGGCCACGAGTCGAGCCCGGCGATAGGCCGCTACGAGCTCGTCGTTGGAGACCCGTCCACGGAAGGTCGTGGCTGCGTACACGCCGAGGTCGCCAGCCAGGGCCCGAAGGGCCTCCTCCTCGGGACCGTCACCAATGACCTCCAGACGAAGTCCAGCCACCTGGTCCCTGGCCTCGGCAAAAGCCCGGATCAGAACGTCCACTCGCTTTGATGCAGTGAGTCGGCCCACCGAGACGATTAGGGGTTCGGAGTCACGCCGACCAGCCGGAGAGAACCGGCGGTGCACGCCGGGTTCGACCACGTGGACGCCATCGGGCCGGTGGCCGACCCCGGCGATCAGTCCGTCGCGTGATGACGCCGAGAGAGTTACGACCGGCGTGGACCGGTACCACCGTGGAGCAAGGCGATGCTCCAGAATCGATCCCAGCCGTGCCGGACCCGGTGGTAGAGCCAGTGGCCACATGTCGGCGTGGTCGTGGTGCTGGATGACCATACGTGGGCCGCGGGCCCACAGGGGAGAGAGGAAGGGCATCCCGTTCCAGACCTCGACAAGGGCATCCCGTCGACCATGTCGACCTAGTAGTTCGGCCAGTACTGCCCGCGGGAAGACCTGGTGGCGTCCTGCCCGACGCACTACCTCGACGCCATCACGCATGATCGTGGCCGGTTGGCCGGCCACTTCAGAGGTCCGTATGCAGACCTCCAGGCCAGCATTCGCCCACCGGCTGGTGACTTCCTGAAGGTGGAGTTCGGACCCACCGGCTTCGGGGTCTTCAAGGTCGCGCCAAGCCAGGACATGGACACGTCGGATGCCCGACCTGTCGATGCATTCGTCGAGGTCGTCCCCGAGCTTTTCAACGGATGTCCGGTCGTCTGCCGACGGTTCAGGGGTCATGCGCTCCGGATCGTACCGGTCGGCCCATTGGCACCCGGGGCGGTGGGGTCCAGATGGCAGACTCGGTTTGCCCATGCTGTTCCCGACGATCACCTTCGCCGTGTTCCTACTCCTAGTGCTTGCCGTCCACACGGTGCTCATGGAACGGCCCAGGGCATGGAAGGCCTCCATGCTTGTGGCCAGCTACATCTTCTACGGCTGGTGGGATTGGAGGTTCCTGTCGCTCATCTGGGTCTCCACGCTGGTCGACTTCGTGGCGGGACGTGCGATGCACGCTTCGGACGACCCGAGTCGACGGCGGTTTTGGTTGTGGTGCAGCCTGGCCACCAACCTTGGGATGCTGGGCTTTTTCAAGTACGCCGGGTTCTTTGTCGATTCCTTCGTGGACCTGCTGGGGAGCCTGGGCGTCCAAGCCACGGCGGGACCGCTGGGGATCATCCTCCCAGTGGGTATCAGCTTCTACACGTTCCAGACCATGTCGTACTCAATCGACATCTACCGTCGGGTTCTTGAACCAACCAACCGGCTACTGGACTTCGCACTGTTTGTGGGCTTCTTCCCACAACTAGTCGCCGGACCTATCGTGCGGGCCCGGGACTTTCTGGCTCAGTTGGCCACGGACGACCGGTCACCTATCGACACCGGGCGGGCCACTCGACTGGTACTTGGCGGCCTGTTCAAGAAGATGGTCCTGGCCGACGTACTCGGATCCAAGCTGGTCGACGGAGTGTTCGCTGACCCTGGCGGGGCGACCGGCCTGGAAACGCTGCTTGGCATCTACGGCTACGCCTTGCAGATATACGGCGACTTCAGTGGGTATTCCGACATCGCCATCGGCATCGCCTTGCTGCTGGGTTTCCGGTTCCCGGTGAATTTCGACCAGCCGTACCGGGCTCTCAGCCTCCAGGACTTCTGGCGGCGGTGGCACATCAGTCTTTCGTCATGGCTCCGGGACTATTTGTACATCGGGTTGGGGGGAAGTCGACGTGGTCGGTCCCGCACGGCTCGGAACCTGATGGCCACCATGCTGTTGGGCGGCCTGTGGCACGGGGCCGGATGGACATTCGTCTTGTGGGGGGCCATCCACGGCGTGGGTCTGGTCGCTGAACGGTCGATTCCCGGCCTACTGGGAGGGGCCGAGCCGTCCCGGCCGGGTCGGGTCGTCAGGACTTTGGTGACGTTTCACATCGTTTGCATCGGTTGGGTGTTCTTCCGCTCCGTGAACGTGGACAGGGCCATGGAGGTGTTCGGAGCCCTCGGGGGCTCGTGGACGACGGCCCCCGAGGTCGGGTTCGGCGTGGTGCTGCTACTCCTGGTCGGTGCGGCCACTCAACTGCTTCCGGTTGGGGCCGCCGACCGCTGGTGGGATCGGGCGGCACGCCTACCCGTGGTTCTGCAGGCCACCGGCTTCACCTGTGCCATCCTCGCTTTCGACCTGTTGGGTCCCGAGGGCGTCAAACCCTTTCTGTATTTCGCCTTCTAGAGAGCCCATCAAGAGCGGGCCCGATCGTCCCCTCAGCTGTGCGGTGAAATAGCTGGGGCGGGCAGCCGGGGGCGCCAGACGATGGCCACCACGACCAACACCGCTGGCCAGATGGCGAAAACGGTGAGCGCCTCGCGGTAGCTGCCAAATAGATCGGCTCCTAGTGAGAAGGCCAGGGCCCCTAGTGCGGAGTTGACCACGCTGACAACGTGCAGTAATCCCGACACGGAACCAATGTTGCGGATGCCGAACAGCGCCGGCAGGAGGGCGCCGTTGATCGCCGCTCCACCGCCTGTGCAGATCCCCAGGCCGATCGAATAGGCGAACACTGTGGCGGTAGTGGTTCCCGTCCCGCCTAACAGGCAACTCACGGTCAGCAACAGGGCGATCGCCGCGGGAAGCAGGAACCGACCACGGCGATCCGAGGCCCAACCGAAGGCCAGGCCACCGGCAATTGCTCCTATGGCTTGGGGAAGGAACATGGCCGCCGCCCGGGCATCGGAGTAGTCCAGCTCACCCAGCACGTTGGTCTGATGGAACACCATCCCGGTGATCAGGAGACTGTTGGCCGACGCCACAGCAGCCAGTACCCAAAATGCCGGTGACTGCAACACCTCGGCTCTTGACGGCGAGGGTCCGCCAGCGTCCCTTCCGCCGTTGGAGTCTGCAATCCTGCCGTCGGGGACCTGTCCGAGGTCCGATGGCCGATCCACCATTCCGAACCGGGCAATGGCGATAACACTGACGAGGATCACGCAAGCGGCGGCGACCCAGGTCGACCGCCATCCCCAGGCATTCACACCAATGGACAGGCCAAGGGGGACCACCGCCATGCCAGCTGCCGTCAAAGTCATCGAGACGCCCAGGGCAAATCCCCGGCGTCGCTCGAACCAGTGCACGATCGAAACCCGCGCCGCCAGCGAAAGAGCACCCTGTCCCATCATCCGGATACCCAAGAACCCGACGGCTAGCCACGCCACGTGGCGGATCAGGGACATATGGACCAAGACCGCGGCGAACACAACGGCGATCACCGTCATAGCCCGTCGGACGCCCACCTCGTCGATCCAGCGCCCGAGTCGTGGAAGCGCCGTCGACGCCCCCAGGGTGCCCACCATGTAGGCGGTCGACACTGCGGTGTCTGACGCGTCAAGGTCAAACGCCATTGCCTCGCGGAAGACCGACACACCAATGGACTGGCCAGGGCCGGTCAGCGCTCCCACGAGGCTGGCCAAGCCCACTATCCGCCATCCGTAAAATCCGGTGGGGGAGCGGGGGCCCGATACCCCGACGGCGACCATCTGCGGACGCTAGCGGTCCAGATCAGGTCTTCTGGGCGACTCCACGTATGCCTCTAGCGCCGATGAACCGATTACGAGGCCGACGCACCGAGGGTGCACCAGGTATCGGTTCCTGGTGCTGGTCAGTCAGTCATTGTCCGTCGGCATGCCGCTTATCGATTCATCCCATAGTTGTGCAGTGCAGTGGTTCGACCACTGCGGTGCACCGCTTATCCAGCGGTACGGCATGCTCGCGGGGGAACTCGTCCTCGTCCCGGTACTTCTTCGCCATGGCGTCCAGCAGGCTCAGGGCGCCGTCGCGTTCCCACCCGACTACGCGACCACGGACCTCAAGGTACCGCTCGTTGTTGTCGGGATCGGTGGCCGACAAGGCAATGCGGTCGTCGGCGCAGAGATTGCGCCATTTCTGACGGCCCTCAGCGTGGGGGAAGCGGACATGGGTGCCGTCGAAAGTGGCCCACACCGGTGAGACCTGAGGTTCGCCATTGGGGCCGATGGTTGCGATATGCCAGATAGCTGGCAGGTCGAACAGGTCGACGTGTGTAGCGGGGATATCGGCGATTGAGGGGGAGGTGTCCATGGACGGACGCTAGCCCCACGGGATGATTCCCATGGCCTTCGCCAGGGCTCACCCGGAGCCTCCGTCGTTCTAGAACAGGTCCGGTTCGCCGATCACACCATCGGCTAGCAACCCGTCGATCTCGACATCGGTCCGGCCGATGCTGCGTAGAACCTCACGGTTATCTGCCCCCTTATGGGATGCCGACAGGCGCATCTCGATGGGCGTTTCGGAGAACCGGGCCCCCGGACGGGCGCTCCGGACCGTGCCGGCGGAGGGATGTTCCCACGTGGCGATCGCCCCGTTGTGCACTACCTGCGGATGGTTCAACACCTCTTCCTTTTCGAGGATCGGACCACTCGGGACATCCGCCTCCAATAGCCCGGCCAGAGCGTCAGCCATGGTGATGGATGCAAACGCTTCGGCGGTCATCACACCGAAGTCGACAAGGTTCTGCTGGTCACGGACGAAGCCCTCGAGGCTGTAGCGGGGATCGTCACACCATTCAGGATGTCCGACAGCCCGACACACCCCATGGATGTGCGCCGTCGAGGCCGAGAAGTAGATGATCTTTCCGTCGATGCAGTCAGTCAAGCGGTAGACCTCGGCCAGCGTCTTGCCCGGCGATACGCCGTCTCCCTTCATGGTGTGGGCCACCATCCCGTCGTTCCAGAAGAACGCAAGTGTGGCGTCCAGCATTGGGATGACCACGTGTTGGCCACCGGAACCCCGTTCTCTGGCCAGGAGAGCAGCGGTGCAGGCCTGCGCCACGGTCAGAGCGGTGGCCTTATCAGACACGATATTGCGGACTAAATCGGGGAACGGGATATCCGGGTTCACCTGGTGGGACACCATTCCGGTCAGACCCTGGATAACCGGATCAAGGACCGGTCGCCCCGAGTAGGGCCCATCGGGACCGTAACCACTGATTGACACGTAAACGATGTCGGGATTCACTGCCCGGACGTCGTCATAGCCGACACCCAGTCGATCGCACGCTCCCGGTCGGAAGTTTTGAATGAAGACATCAACCTCGGCAGCGAGGTCTAGGAGGATCCTTCGACCTTCGTCTCGACTTAGATCCAGCGACATCGAGCGCTTGCCACGGTTGCCATTGATGTAGAAGGCCGAGAGGCCGCCGCGGGCGAAGTTCTGTCGACGGGTCACGTCCTGGCCCACCACCGGTTCAACCTTGATCACGTCCGCTCCCTGGTCGGAAAGGAGCATCGTCCCGAACGGTCCGCTGACGATCTGACTGAGATCCAAGATGCGGAACCCGTCAAGGGGGCCGCTCATAGTGCACTTGCCATTCGCCGTTTGGACCACCAACGGATCAGAACTGCTACGGCAGGTAGCGCCCCAACCACTGCGGCCCCGTGTCCCAGCACAGGAAAGGTCGATACCTCCAAGACCAAACCTGCGACGATGCCTGCTGAAGCTCCACCGGTAGTCATGCACATGTCAGCCAGTCCCTGAATCCCGACTCGATTCGGGCCGTCGAAGGTCCGGACCAGCAATGCCGAAGAGGCAATGAGTCCAAAGCTCCATCCAATGCCAACGATGAACATCCCCACGAAGGCACCAAGGGACTGGTGGGCTTCGTCGTGGGCGGCCACATCGGCACCAACGGCCAGTAGGAGGCTCCCGACGACAATCAGCCTGTGCGGCCCCAGTCGATCGACAAGCCTCCCGACTATTGGTGAAAATGCGTACATCCCGACGATGTGCAGCGAGATCATGGCGCCGATGAGCTGGAGTCCATGGCCACCGGAACGCATGTGAAGCGGCATCATCGTCATGATTCCGACCATCACCACGTGCCCCACGACCATCGAGCCCACCGCTAGTCGTCCATCCGGTGATCCCACGATCGGACGGAGGAAGGATCGCAGCGGTTCACGTTCCTCGACGTTCCCGAGACCCCCGGCGACCACCAGCGGGTCGGGCCTCAGGAATAGGTGAACGGCCAGGGCGGCGATGCCAAACAGAAGAACTGACAACAGGTAGGGACCGGCTAACTCGTGGAGACCCACCAGAGTGGCCAACGAACGAAGTGGGCCAAATCCCAGCAGTGGACCAAGAACCGATCCGAAAGTCGAAGCCCAGATCAACATTCCAATGGCTGATCCCGGCTCCTCGGCAAGATCGGCTGAGGCGAACCGGGCTGCCATGTTCGATGCATAGCCCATACCCACCGAGAGCATTCCGAGCACGAGTAGCGGGTACCACCCGACCTGAGCAGCCACCAGACAGGCGAGTGCGCCAATGCCGGCGATGGCGTATCCGCCAGCAATACCGACCCGTCGCCCTCGCCTTGCCATCAGGCGTGCAAGTGGGATGGCCGTAATCGCCGCTCCTGTCGTCAGACCAGAGGCAGCGAGCCCTCCGAGTAGCTGATTGCTGGTCAGTTCTTCGCCGAGGATGGCCGCCGAGCTATACGCGCTGCTCATTGCTGCCCCGCCGGGGACAATGCCGCCCATCAAGGTTCGCAAGGTCCGACGCTGGATACCGGCACGATCTACCGGGGTGCCCCCCAGTCGGGCCGACTGGTCCTCAGAAGAGGTCGCCTCCGAGACCCTGGGCTCATGCATCAACGGAGCGTAGGACGCGGGACTCCGGTTACGTCACACCCGGCGGCTACCGTCGCATCCGTGTCGAACTCAGCCGAGCCACCGTCATCCGGGTCATTCCCAGACGAGCGGATCTTCGCCTGCTTCGACGTGGAGACGACCCGTCTAGATCCCCATTCCGGACACGTCATCGAAGTGGCCATAGTGCGTATCGGGGCCGACGGCACGCCCATGGGGGAGTGGACGACCTTGGTCGATGCGGGGACCACCGACGTCGGCCGTACCGACATCCATGGCATCAGGCCCGAATGGCTACCTGATGCGCCCCGATTCCCGGAGATTGCCGGTGACCTTGCCGCCCAGTTGGACGGGTGCATCCCGGTTGCCCACAACTCCCCGTTCGACATTGGCTTCATTGTCGAGGAATGGGGACGCGCAGGCCTAGGCGCTTTGGATCTGGACGCTGTCGACACGCTTCCACTAGCACGGTCGCTGGGGCTTCCCGGACGTCTCGGCCTACTGGCAGCCGCCCTCGAGGTTCCTCTAGGTGATGCCCACCAAGCGCTTGACGACACCCGGGCTCTAGCCGGCGTACTGCTGGCACTCCTGGACCAAGGTGCCCAGCCGCCCTTGTGGCCGATCTTCGGTCCGCCGTTGCTTACGCCGGCGCCCACCGGGCGGGTCCTGCATCGCCCCGGCGCCGTCGTGTGAGTCCCCACTCCATCAACCCCAGAGAGGCGGCCACCTCTTCTCAAGGAGATGGCGCTGGTTGCCTTGTCGGCCCCCCCCTCGCGGCGCGTACTTCAGCTGAGAACCCCTCCTGAGCAGCTCGGACCACGGAGCAAATGAATCGTCTCAGTTCAGGCTGACGTCGTCCGGGTAGTCGCCAAGCAGAGAGGCAATCCCGACTTGCCGCCCTAGGACATGGCGCCACAACCCGTCAGGGTCGGGGGAGCGAACGTCCTCCTCATGGGAATCGACGACCATCCAGCCTCCAGCGGCCAACTCGGCCTCCAGTTGGTTGGCGCTCCATCCGGCGTAGCCGGCGAAGAGCCGCACCTCGTCGATCTCAGGCACCTCAGTGGGGTCGCGGTGTAGGTCGACGACACCTATCCGACCCATCAGCGGGCTGAGCCCCTGAAGTGGGCCTACGGGCCCTCGACCCAGGCCAATCACCGAGTCGGTCGACACCGGTCCGCCATTGTGGAGCCTGGCCGGATAGGCCAGTCGAGGGGCCCAGCGGGGCACCGCCTCGCCGCCGCCTACCAGTCGGGGGCGATTCAGGATGACGCCTAGGGCACCCTCGTCGGTGTGCTCAAGCATGAGGATCACCGTACGTGCGAAGTTGGGATCCATCAGCCCGGGAACGGCCACCAGAAGCCGGCCTTTTGTGGATTCCGGTTGGGGAGGTGTGGAACTCACGGCGCGGTCCTCACGGTCCGTCAAGCGGGTTCTGAGGTGAGAGCGCCTCAGCCAGAAGGGTGTTGGCGCCCGACTGCTCCAGGACTCCAACTAGCTGGCCGCCGGCGAGTTCGGTGTAGATGCCCGTCGTGGTTATCGTGGCATGGCCCAAAAGACTCTGGATTACGTTCATGGATACTCCGTCGGCCGCCAGCTGAACCCCTGCCGTGTGGCGAAGTGAGTGAAGTGACCGATCACGCAGGCCGGCCTCACGGTTCAACAGTTTCAGCCAATACCGCAGACGCTGGTAGGTGAACCGGTCGCCACTATTGGTGACGAATAGGGGAGCGGTCGCTCCCGATGGCCCAAAACGTTCCGCCCGCTCGGCCTGCCACCGGTCGTTCGCTTCGACCAGCTCGTCCGACAAGGGGAGTCGACGTATTCGCCGTGCCTTCCCAACCACATGGAGCATCCAGGTCGCGCGGTCGTCCGCGTCAACCAGGCGCTCTCTGGTGATCCAGCTGACGTCGGCCGCCAGAATCTCGGCGGATCGAAGGCCGAGGACCGCCAGAAATGAGCACATGGCCAGATCCCTGGCGGGCCACCGCACGCGGCTCCCCCGTGGTTTCCCGTTATCTTGAGAAACCGGCCAACTTCGGGCCTCCTCGTAGAGTTCGCTGATCTCATTTGGGCGGTAGTACTCGGGGTCAACTTGAGGAACGTCAAGTTTGGCTACCTTCCGAATCCTGGCTATGTCGGGCACCACGGTCACCAGTCGGTCAGCCACGCAGTAATCAAAGAATGACTTGAGGGCCGCCAACGTCTGGTTGATAGTCGACTTGGAGACGTCTGGTTCGGCCCGCATGGCCCGCACGGTGTCCGTGAGCGTGGCCTGATCAAGGCTGTCAGCCCGAAACGTCGCCGGGGCTATTTCAGCAAACGAGACGACTCGCCGGACACCCTGACTGTAGGCCCGCACCGTGTGGGGCGGTTTGTCCTCGTAGAGAGGCAGCCATGCCAGCCATTCGTGAAATACGGCCGACATGTCCTCTGTTTGGGGCAGCTCCCTATAGGGCATATTGCTGAGTGTTCTCCCGACGTTCCCTAATCAAGTCATTGATAATCTCCATTATCTTGACAGCATGGAGACTGGGTATGTTGGATCCCCTATTCATAGTTCGCCCCCAACGCCATAAAGCATCGAAGGATTAGCGCCAGCCTGATGGCTTCTGTGCGCGGCGGAGCCCCGGATCCAGGCTCGTAAGCCGGTATCCGGGGCTCCGCTTCACACGATGGGCGGCTCCCCTTACGGAGTGCCGTCCATGATGTCGGACAGGGGTTCAATGGCTCCGGCGTCTGTGCCGTTATCGACAAAGGTTGAAAGCCGGAAGGAATCAGATGCATCGAACTTGCTCGGCCCCAGGGACGAGAAGGGACTCAATGGGAGCTTGAACTCCGGCATCGAGGCCGCCGCCTCCCGGAAGGAGTCATGGGTGAGATTCGCACCTGCCTTACCGGCAATCAGCTCGAACATTCGCAAGGTGTTGCAGTAGGTCATAATCGAGCGCCACCACTTCTCGATCCCGTCCTCGTGCGTGTCTGGCGACCCGACTTCGATTTCGGGATGACGTGCCTGGAACGGCTTGATGCACAGCTCCTGAACCTCGTCCTGTTCCAGTTGCTCCTGCTCGGTCAGGCCGGTGAGCGTCACAGCACCATCCACCATCTCGGGGGTCACGTTGCTGAGGCTGGTGAGGGACTCGTTGTTGTACGGGAAATATTCCACGTCAACGCCGGCCCAGAACAGCCCCCGGAAGCCGGCACGGTCACCGCCGGCGAATACGACCGCCTCAGCTCCCGATGTGCGAACCCGTTCGGATACGACTTCCCACCACGCGTCCTCTGCCTCGGTGTCCCCTACCGTGACCTCGCTGATGGCCTCCAGCACCACGTCGATGCCAAGGGCGCTCAGGGTCTCCACACCAATGTCATATGCGCCCTGACTCGCCGTGGCGCCGACGATTGCGACCTTCTTGCCGTCTAGGTAGCCGTTCTGGTGCAGCAGCGTCAGGTACACCGCCATGCGACGCTCCGTAGAAGTCCCGGACTCCAACCACGGGGCTGAGGCCTGGGCGAGACGTTCATCGGTTATCCGGCCGCCGATCAGGATGGTTTCCTGCTGTCCGGGAATGCAGATGTTGGAGATTTCAGCCGGGCCCAGGAAGCCACCAAGTACGGCGAACGTCTCAAAGTCGCCAGCCACCTCCAGACACACGCTGTCGGCGCTGATGCCCAGGCCAGGGATGGCGCTGTATGGACGCACTGCGTCGAGCACCACCTGGCGGCCGTTGATGCCGCCCCGGTCGTTCAGATCGGCCACCACGGACTCCCACACCAGTGTCGGGTCGCCCCAGCCATTGGGCGAGAAACCATTGTCGACCAACCACTGGAAGTCGATGGTGGTCGTAGCAATGTGGATCGAGTCCTCAGTGACGCCCCGCCACGAAGCCGTCAACGGCTCTTCGACAGGGAGCATCGGGCCGACCTGCATCGAGCCGCCGGGGGCGTACTCGTAGACGACGTTGGCGTTGGACCCAGCAATGTCACCGGAGTCGCCGTGGCCGATCACGGTGATCTTCTGGGAACCACAGTCGCCAAAGGCGTCACAGGTGATCAGGCCAATGATGCCCGAG